>DATHLY010000034.1:0-2093 GCA_035487655.1 Rhizomicrobium sp.
TGGGCGTGCTGTTGTCCATGCTCTCGATGAGCGAAGGCATGTACCGGGCCTACACCGGCACCGGCGATCCGGGTCGCGCCATTGTGGTGTCGCAAGGCGCCGACAATGAAGTGATCAGCCATATCGGCCGCGACATTGGCGCCATCATCGAATCCGCCCCCGGCATCGCGAAGGACGTGGATGGGCAGCCCGTCGCCGACCGCGGTCTTTTGTTCGGCGTGCCCGCCATCAAGAAGGGGCATAACAGCGATTCCTATATCTTCATGCGCGGCTTCGGGGCCAAGGGATTTGCGCTCCGGCCCGATTTCAAGATCGTGGCGGGCCGCAGATTTGAGCCTGGCAGGCGCGAATTGATCGCGGGTGTGGGCGCACAGGGCCAGTTCGCCGGCATGAATATCGGTGACAGGGTGATCCTGCCTGACGGCCCCTGGACCATCGTGGGCAGCTTCACCAGCGGGCGCGATATCCTGGAAGGCGAGATTGTGGGCGATGCCGATACGCTGATGCCCGCCATCCGCCAGAAGAACTACAACAGCGTGATCGTGCGGCTGGCCTCGCCGGATTCCCTGGCCGCTTTCAAGAAGGCTCTCACCGCCAACCCCGCTCTGTCAGTGACCGTGGAGCGCCAGACCGACTGGTACCACAAGATCAACGACCAGTTTTACACGTTCTTCAGCGGGCTAGCCTATGTGATCGGCGCCATCCTTGCTGTGGGCGCGCTGTTCTGCGCCCTCAATACCATGTATGCCGCCGTCAGCGTGCGGGCGCGCGAGATCGCTACCTTGAGGGCACTGGGCTATGGCGCCCTTCCCGTGGCGATATCGGTTCTAGCCGAATCCCTGTTCCTGTCGGTCACTGGCGCCCTGATCGGCGCCGCCATTGCCTGGCTGCTATACGACGGCCAGCAGGATTCCATGTGGATCAACGTGTTCTATCTGACTGTCTCGCCATCCATGGTGGGGCTTGGTATCCTGTGGGCGGTTGTCGTGGCGCTGCTGGGAGGCATTCTGCCCTCCATGCGGGCCGCGCGCCGTCCGGTGGCGGAGGCGTTGCGCGCAACATGAACATGGAAAATGACAAGTCCTCACTGCTGGATTCGCTGCGCATCGAGCGCACGCCCGTTCGGCGCAAAGGAATTTCGCCTTTGGTCTATGGCGCGGCGGCCGCTTCTATGATCGCCATCGCGGCAGCCGGCTGGTTCTTCTGGCCCGACAACGCCATTCCCGTGCATGTCATAACCGCCTCCGCCGAAGGCTCCGGCGGCGCCGGCTCCAGCTTGGATGCGTCCGGCTATGTGGTGGCCCGGCGCAAGGCGACCTTGTCGGCCAAGATCATGGGCAAGATCGCGGAAGTGAATTTCGAGGAAGGCCAAAGGGTCAAGGCCGGCGATGTCGTCGCGCGTCTGGATGACACCAACTATGCCGCGGCGCTGCTGCAGGCTCGCGCCCAGCTCAGCCAGGCCAAGGCCGCCTTCGACAATGCCACGCCGATCTACACGCGCTATCAGGCCTTGAAGGCCCAGGGCGCGATCTCCACCGACGCGGTGGAGAACCAGCGCATCCTTTATGACAATGCCCGCACCCAATATAGCGTGGCCCAGGCCCAGGTGAGCTATGCCGAAGCCAACTTGCGCGACACCGTGGTGCGCGCGCCTTTCGCCGGCGTGGTGACGGTGAAGGTGGCGCAGATAGGCGAAGTTGTGGCGCCCCAGGCGTCCGGCGGCGGCGACACCCGCACCGGCATTCTGACCATCGTCGACATGGAGTCACTCGAGGTCCAAGTGGATGTCAGCGAGAATTACATCGAACGCGTTCAAGTCGGCGGTGCTGCCACCATCCATCTCGACGCCTTTCCCGATTGGGATATTCCCGGCTCGGTGATCGCCATCATCCCCACCGCCGACCAAAGCAAGGGCACCGTGGCCGTGCGCGTCGCCATCAAAAGCAAGGATCCCCGCATACTGCCTCAGATGGCGGCGCGGGTGACCTTCATGACCCGGCCGGAAAAGGGCGCCGCCAATGCGGTGGCGCGGGTCACGGTGCCGCCCGCAGCCGTGCTGGGGTCGGGCAAAACGGGAAGCGTCTTCCTCGTGG
>DATHLY010000035.1:0-2926 GCA_035487655.1 Rhizomicrobium sp.
GGCGCTGCCGCGCGGACGCTTTACCGATACAGCCGATCTCTTGCGTTTCCTCGAGACGACCCGCAACGATCTGGAAGCGCCGGCACAGCGCCTCCAGCCGATGATCGGCGAGGTGCTTGCCGCCATAACCGCGCAGCCGGGCGCTTTGCTGGTGCGCATGTCGGGCAGCGGCGCCACCTGCTTCGGCATCTTCGCCGATGACGATTGTTGCCGGCGTGCCGGCGAAAGCCTGAAGCAGTCCCATCCGGGCTGGTGGATCGCGCCGACCTTTGTGCCGGAAACCGGCATCGCGCATGAAATGGCAGGCCAGGATATTGGCCCGACACCGGATGGGCTTTGAGTCATGACGCCTTCTCGGATTCTTTCTGTACCTCTCAACCATCACCATGGCCGGATTCCGAGCCGGCCATCCAACTTTCTTTCTGCGGTACAAAGTTGGATGGGCGGGTCGTGAAGTTTACCCTCCGGCCGCGCTTCGCGCGGACCGGGGGGCCCGCCCATGGAGAGCGAGCGGAGCTACAATTCGAAATCTTTTTAGAGGACGCCGAGTTCAGTACGCGCGCTCGACGCAAAAGTCCGCAATATCCGCCAGCGCCCGCTTGATATCGCTCTCGGGCATCACTTTCAGCGCCGCTTTGGCCACGTCGGCATAGGCGCGCGCGCGGCTCATGGTCTCCCGCATGGCGCCCGTCTGTTCGATCAGGGTGATGGCGCGGTCGAGATCGCTTTCGGTCTGATTGCCGGTCTCGATTACCCGCTTCCAGAAGGGCCTGTCGACTTCCCGGGCGCGGGCGTAAGCCAGGATCGGAGGCAAGGTCATCTTGGCCTCGCGGAAATCGTCGCCCACTGTCTTGCCCATCAGTGCCTGGCGGCCGGAATAGTCCAAGGCGTCATCGACCAGCTGGAAAGCGATGCCAAGATTTTCGCCATAGGCGCGCAGGCCCGAAACAAACTCGTCCCCCAGGCCCGACAGCAGTGCGCCGGATTCCGCGGCCGCGGCAAACAGAGCGGCGGTCTTGGACGAGACCACCTTCAGATAATGCTCTTCCGTCACTGACAGGTTGTTGGTCGACTTGAGCTGCATGACTTCGCCTTCGGCGATGACCGCAGCCGCCCCGGCCAGGATGTCGAGCACCGCCAGATTGTTGGTCTCCACCATCAGTTGGAAGGCGCGGGAGAAGAGGAAATCGCCCACCAGAACGCTGGGCTTGTTGCCCCACATCAAGTTGGCCGAGACCTTGCCCCGGCGCAGCGCGCTTTCGTCCACCACATCGTCATGCAGCAGCGTGGCAGTGTGGATGAACTCCACCGCAGCGGCCAGCCGCACATGATGGTCGCCGTCGTAACCGCCGGACTGGGCCGCGGCCAGGGTCAACATGGGTCTAAGCCGCTTCCCGCCGGAGTCGATCAGATGCCGGGCCAGTTCCGGAATCAATGCCACGCCCGAAGTCATGCGGGTGTGGATAAGCTTGTCGGTGGCCGCCATGTCACGGGCGACCAGGGCATGCAGCCGCTCGACCGGCGAGACGTCGCTCCTCCGGATATCGTCTTGCCGGACTTGGTCCTGAATATGCGCGGGCCCACCCATTGTCCGGAAAGGATACCGGACGCGAAAGCCCCCGCCAAGCACCTCCCAGTGGCGACAGATGGGCGCGGGTTGAAGCCTGATTTTCTGAGGTGGAAGCGCCTGCGCCGCAGGGATTTTGCGACGTGGGCAGGGTTGCCTAGGTCCGAGCGAAGCGAAGGACGCGTAGGCAACGGCGAAGGCCGTATCAGGGAATACGGACGAGCCCTTTGACGAACCCGTCCATAGCGACCGCGTATGGACGCAAAAGTCCGCGGCCCTTCGGGTTGCCGTCCGGCGGGCGCCCGCGGTGTCGCAAGGCTCGACCGATGGACACCGCATCGCTCTTCGCCGTCCATACGCTGTCGCTATGGACCCTGGCGGTTCGCCTCGCCGGACGGCAACGCCGGCTGCTTCCATCTAGGAGAATCAGGCTCCATCGGTTAAACCGCTGGGACCCGGAGAGGTATTCCATGCGGCAATTCGTGAAAATGTTGGGGCTTATGCTGCTGTGGGCGCCGCGCGCGGCGCTCGCCCAAACTACGCTGGCTCAAGACACGATGGCCGTACCCGCCGACTACCGGCAATGGGTGTTTCTCACGTCCAGCCTGGACCTGAATTACGACACAGCGTCCACGCCGAATCATCACATGCTGGACAATGTCTTTGTCGATCCGGTGAGCTATCAGACCTTCCTGAAAACTGGCAACTGGCCCGACAAAACCATCCTGATCAAGGAAAACCGCATGGCGGAATCCGCCGGCACCTTATCCAAACGCGGTCAATATCAGGTGGGCGTGATGGATCTGGAGATCCATATCAAGGACCGGGCGCGCTTTCCTGGCCAATGGGCGTTTTTCAAATCCGCCGATGGCAAAGCGCCGGCAACTCTGAAGCCGCAAAGCGAGAACTGCTATTCCTGTCACCGGGATCACGGCGCAGTGGACACAACCTTTGTCCAATTCTACCCGACCTTGTTTCCGGTCGCGGAGGAGAAGGGCACGCTCAGCGCGGGTTACCTAAAGGACAGCGCCGCGAAATAACTGATCAGGCGGACTTAACGATCTCGACCGGTTTGTAGCCGGGCGCGCGGGTTTGCCACAAAATGCCGATGAACAGCGCCTTGGCGCGCGGCAGGATGGCGAGCGCGATTGTCGCGAAACAGGCCGACCACATCAGCATGGCCGCCCAGGTCGGCATCCAATCCACATTCACCAGGAAAGCGAAGGGCAGGAAGATATGCCCCACCAAGATGATGGTTGCCCAAGGCGCGGCATCATCGGCGCGGATATGGCCCAGCCGCTCGCCGCATGCCGCGCAGGCCTCAACCTGCTTGAGGTAGTTGCGCATCAGCTTTCCTTG
>DATHLY010000036.1:0-13373 GCA_035487655.1 Rhizomicrobium sp.
GACCCAGGCGCGGTCATATTCATTGGTGTTGCCAAAGGGCACGGTGATGGCGATGCCGATCGATACATCGGGCATGATGCGCATGACGCCATACACATTGGGGATCAGAGCAGTGCGCCCATTGTCGCCGCCATTGTTGCCGGCCAGCGGCACAGGACCCAACGGCGTGGCCTGCCGAGCCGAGCCGCTGAAGGTGCTGGATGGCAGGATGACGGCGGCGCCCAGCTCGAACCCATCGGCCTGCAGGCGAGTCATGCCTGCTGGATTGGAAAAGACCGTGTCGGGACCGGACGCGCGCGAGCCGTTGCCGGCATAGCTGGTGGCCACCGCCTCGGCGCTGTTCTCGCGCACCAGGAAGCCTGCCGCCAGGGCGGGCGTGACGGCCAATAGGGCCATCAGCGCGCCCAGAACGGCGCGGGAAAGACGAAATCGGATCATCGAAGCCGGAATCTTAAGATTTGCAGGGACTTACGAATCTGTCCCCGAAGCATAACGCACAGTTTTGAAACTTGTCCGCCACTTTGCGTAAAATTCGCGTGAACGGTGCTGGCGTTAACAGATGCGGTCCGTTCAGGCCGTCGCCGCGGCGCCGGCGGGGACGAGCTCGCTGTACAAGACGGCGCCCGCCACTGCGGCGAACATGGTCAGCAGCATGGGAAACAACCAGTCACCGGCAAGCGCGCTGACCATCGCGCCGGGGGAAAGAGACATCGCCAAAAGCGCGCTGAGCAGGGTGAGCCCGGCCAGTATCAGGACCAGCAGCCGAAGCTGCGCGCGATGGGACGCGGTCAGTGCCACACTGCGGGCGCGCGCATCCCCGCCTTCGACGATGGCGACAGGCGCTGCCAGCGCCCAGCGCCCGGCAAATCCGATGGCGGGAACGATCAGCATCAGCGACAGGAACGATACCGTCATGGCAATCGCGCCATAAGCCGATGCCGGCGTACGCGCCACCGCGCGCAGGCAGTCATCGAGGTTCACCGTTTCACCTTTCAGTCCGGCCAGCGCACCGTGGAAGGCCGCAATATACAGGGCCATACAGCCCAGCGTGGTGAACACCGGCCCAATCATCGCGGCGGATGCGCCCAGAGACACTGGAAGATAGGCGACAAACTGTTCCGGCAGCGCGATGGCCGCGAGCACCGCCAGGAACGTCACGGGATTTTTGCTCATCACCTTGAGGCCCCGTCCGATGACATGAAACGCGTCGAGGCTTGCCGCTGGAGCGTCCGTGAACCGGTCGGCCGCAACCGGCGCTGCCGCCGGCGGCGCGGCGGGTCGGGACTGTCCGGCTATTTCGGATAGCCAGTTCGACGCGGGCTGCGCGTCTTTCAGAACATCCGTTACCGGCGGTGGCGCGGGTGGTTGCGGCGTGCTGGCTTGCGGGCCGGGTCCGGGCCGGCGGCCGAAGCTTTTCTGCGGCGCGGTTCGTGTCGTGTTTAGAGCCATCTCTCGCAATCCGGACTGGCCCCATAGCCTAGCGCCGGCCGGTAAACGGAACGCTGCGATATTGCCTGCAATGCCAGGGGGCTGCGCCGGTTCCCTGCGTTTCGCTCGCTCTAATCATAGTATGTCGGCACGTAGGCCAGCGGATGGGCGTCGACCACCCGCCTAAACGGCCGCCCCTGGAAAAGCTTCACCGGCCGCTCGCCCAAGCTCGCGGCGTTCGTCGCTCGAAATGGTCCACTGGACCATTTCGTTCGCCTTCGGCGAACCGCTCCTCACACTGGCATTTTCCGCTTGGTGTGCTCGCGGCCCATCTGCACCGCCTCTTCGCTTCCCACCATCAGCATGGCGCCGTCGCGGATCTGGTTATAGACGTTGTTGAAGCCGGGCGTCGTGTTCACCAGGTTCAGATATTTGACGTTATTCTTCTTGCAGAGGGCCAACACCTTGTCGTGGATGGCCATCATCTTGGGAAACTTGGTTTCATCGAAGCGGCTGCCATCCAACGGCAGACCGTCAAATCCGCTCAGCCAATAATTGTTGTCGGTCGGGCCCCATTCCGCGAAGGCGACGCCGGGCACCGCCAGGGAAGCTTCCGCATTGGCATCGGCGAATGTGTCCTCGATCTTCAGGCCAAAGAGAATTTCGCCCTTGGGATTGAGCGGCCACAGGTCGGCGATGCGCACATATTGGGCATTGTTCATACCCCAGACCTGGTTGGCGAAGCCGGCGCTGGCGCCACGCAGGCCTTGGCGGGGCAATTTGCGCACACCGGGATAGTCGAAGGGATAGCGGCAGGCCATATGGGCGGCGACTTCCACCGCTTTGGGATCGCGGGCGTGGCAGATCTGGATGCCCGTGACGCCCATGTCGAGTATCTGTCCCAGCACCCAGCTGTTGGCCAGCATGTAGTTCTCGTTCAATCCCAGCACCGGACAAGTGACGAACACCACCGGCATGCGGTGGCCACTTCGCGTGCCGCCGCCATCCGCCAGACCGCGCATGAATTCGCGCAGCTCTTTCATGTCGAAGAGCTCATGCTCCATGTCGTAATTGATCATGTCCGCCCAGGTCTTGCACATCGCCTTGCCGAGCACATAGGAGTCGACGCCTGCCAAGGGACGCACGGTGGTGTAATAGGCGGGCTGGCCGTCCTCCCACAATTCGATGACCTTGTTGAAGCGGCGGGGCCTGTAGCTCAGGTCCACCGATGACGGCTGCTTGCCGGAATTGATCGCCTCGCCCGGCCGTGAGCCGCCCAGATTCTCTCGGATTGCCGCCCCCTGCGCCTTGGCTTCGTTAGCCTGGCTGGTAGCCAGCCCCGCACCCACGCCAAGGCTTGCGGCCAGGAAATCCCTTTTCTTCAGTTCCATTCCGCCGCCCCCTGTGTTTGTTATCGCGTCTGCTCACATTTTCCTCTCCCCTTGAGGGAGAGGATGCAAAATCTTGCACTTGGCGAAGCGTATGCGGAGCCAAGTGCTTAGATTTTGCTGGTGAGGGGTGAGTAGTCACGGACTCACCCCTCACCTG
This sequence comes from Rhizomicrobium sp., assembly GCA_035487655.1. Taxonomy (GTDB): domain Bacteria; phylum Pseudomonadota; class Alphaproteobacteria; order Micropepsales; family Micropepsaceae; genus Rhizomicrobium. Next base: position 2,977 of record DATHLY010000036.1, read on the forward strand.
AAAAATCACTGGGTTAAGCGTCGCTACCGCTCCGCTAACCCGATGATTTTTCTTCCTCTCCCTCAAGGGGAGAGGAAATCCCGATTTTATCTCGACCGCATTGCTTCTCGTTCTGCTGCAGTTGTCCCGTTTTTCTTCCTTCGGCCTTTAATTCTGTGCCGCCTTGAGCGGTTCGGAATCGGTAACATAGACCTGCAGGGTCAGGCTGACTTCCTCCTGCACGCAGTGCCCGGCATAGACTTTTTCGTTGCTGAGAATCCCCACCACGCAATGGGCATGCACCACCGGCTGGCCCTCAGCATTGCGGACGATATTGCCGTTGAAAACGGAGACTTCCATCTCCTCATTGATCCGCACCACCTTGAAAGCCTTTTTGGCCCGGTCGGACCAACCGATCACCGCCGAGCCGAAGGCCCCGATGGCCTCGAAATGGGCATTGGTCAGGTTGTTCTTGCGTGCGAATTCCGCCAGGCCCGCGGCCGGATCGTCACCCTTCTGGAAGGTGATGTGGAAGGTGCGTGTCTTGGGACCGAGTTCGGTTGCCTTCATCCCCGGCGCATGGCCATCGCCCGGATCCTTGGGAGAGACGGCATAGTTGGGCGGCAGGGGCGCATCCTGGGCCAGCGCCCCACCCGCCATAGCGGCCAGCAGGAGAGAAGCAAGAAGAAGCGTCCGCATTGGGTTCCTCCATTCTAATAGTCGTTGAGGATCGGAATGTCCTTCACCGGGCGCCGCCCCGGCAGCGCCTGCAGAAAGGCGTAAATGTCCGCCATATCCTTCTCCGAAAGCAAAGTCTCAGGATATGGCGGCATATCGTTGATCGGATTGCGAAGTTGCCGCCGGAAGGCCGTGAAGGGCATCTTCGTTTGCGCGAGAATCGGCGCACCCCCGGTCATCAAGCCGCCTTGGCCCACCCGGCCATGACACTGGTAACACCCGTCGGCGAGATAGGCCTTCTTGCCATTGCCGGCGTCGCCCTTGGGCACGTCCTGCGCGAAGGCAGACGGCACGCCGGTAACGGCAACCAGGGCCGCAATCAGAAACAGTCTCATCATCGCTGGTCCCCTATCGCGGATCGGTGACGACATCGACCAGCGCCGGCTGGCCCTTGCGGACCACGGCCAGGGCGCGTTTCAGCGCGGGGCCGACATCCTTGGGGTCGGAGATCTGCTTTTCGGCATAGACGCCCATGCTCTTGGCCATCATGGCGAAGTCGATATTGGGGTCGGTGATGGTGGTGCCGATATGGGCATTCTCCATGCCCCGGCCGTGGCGGTTGCACATTGCCTGCACATACATCAGCTCCTGGTGCCAGGCGCGGTTGTTGTGCATCACATAGAGGATGGGGATGTTGTGATGCGCCGCCGTCCATAGCGTGCCCGGACAGAACATCAGATCGCCGTCGCCCTGGATGGAAATCGAGAGCCGCCCATATTTGCGGTTGGCCAGCGCCGCGCCCAGCGAGGCCGGCGCATTGTAGCCCACGCCCGCGCCGCCGGACGAGCCGATCCAGCGATAGGTCTTGTCGAAGTTCCACAAACGGTGCGGCCAGGTGACGCGAATGCCGTTACCCACCATCGACCAATCGTCATTCTTGATCTGATCGTAGAGTTCGGCGCAAAGCCGGCCCAAGCTGACGGGGCTCGCATCCCAGCCCAGGGTGCAATCGGATTTCCATTGCTCGGTCATGGCATGGTGGGTGTCCGCCATCCGCTTGCCGCGCGCCTCCAGCGCCGTCTTGCGGGGCGCGTCGATGCCGCGCTTTACCGCTTCGATCAGCGCCGGCAAACTCTGCTCGGCGTCGGCGGCGATGGTGAGGTCCACTGCCTGGAAGCGTTGAAATTCCTGGTTGTTCCCCTTTGGCGACAGATCGCCCGCGCTGATGTTGATGGTCTTCACGCCAGGCTTGGTGATGGAACGGGTGCGGCGCTCGATGCGGTCGCTGAGCATATGGGTGGTGCCGAAGAAATCACTGACTTCCAACCCCAAGATCACATCGGCCTGGGCCAAGACTGCGCCGCTGCGCCCGGTATGGCAGAGCGGATGGTGATTGGGGAAATTGCCGCGACCGCCGGAATCGATCACCGGGCATTGCAAGGCCTCGGCCAGTTCAACCAATCGGTCCATGCCCGCTTGTGTGCGCGCCAGGCGGTCGGCGATGATCACCGGATTGTCCGCTTTGACCAGCAGGTTGGCGGTTTCCGCCACCGCCCCGCTGTCGCCCTGCGGCAAGGCCACCCGGGTCAGCGGCGGAACACTCAGAGCCGCGCGGTTGGGAATGGGATTTTCCTGCATCTCGCTGTCCAGCGACAACAGCACCGGGCCCATCGGCGGCGTCATGGCGATCTTGTAGGCGCGGACGGCGGATTCCGCGAAATGCTGCAGCGAGCCGGGCTGGTCGTCCCACTTGATATAGTCGCGCACAATCACGGCGGGATCGATCGCCGCATGCGCCCATTCGAAGGAAAAAAGCCGCTTGGAGGCATCCAGCGAATTGCCCACGATCATGTAGACCGGCGCTTGGTCGCAATAGGCGTTGTAAAGCGCCATGGCGGCGTGCTGGAGACCTACGGTGCTTTGCGCCAGAACAGCCAATGGCTTGCCTTCGATCTTGACATAGCCGTGCGCCATCGCCACCGCGATTTCCTCATGCGTGCAGCTGAGCAGTTCCGGCGACTTGTTGCCGCCGTGATTGATGATGGCTTCGTGCAGGCCACGAAAGGTATTGGCCGGCGTTTGCGTCACATATTCGACGCCCAGCATCTTGAGCACATCGACCATGAAGTCGCCGCCGCTGGAGGTTTGCTGCACCGGATCGAGGGGCGGCGGCATGGTCTCGGCCGCCATGTTGGGCAAAGGCGCGGCGGTCGATGCCGACTGCTGCTGCGCGGCGGCGGGCGTGGTGGCGCCGGGGGAAACGCCAAGCGCCGCGCCCACAGCGCCCGCGCCTTTGAGGAATCCCCGGCGGCCAATCTTTTCTTTTCTCATGTGCCCCTTGACCCTTTCCTGGCCCTCTTTGGCAAGTTGTTGTTTTGTCGCGACGAAGGGCAGTGGGCAGACGATACTATGAATCGGGCAAGGTTGGAATTTTCCTGGCGGTTGTGCACTTGCGGGAGGATTTGCCCCTGTGTCATCCCCGGTCGCGACAGGATGATGCGCGCAAAGTAAGGGCGCGCCCCTTCTGACTTCATGGCTGCCGATCCAAACGGCGGCCAGCCGCGCGCGTCAGCGGGAGACACATTTCGACACATTCCGAAATCCGCCGGATAAGCCCTGGGCACGTTGATCGCCTTTGATGCACCGGCATACCCAACTGCAACCCGGGCTACCGCTCAACATAGACCGCAACGAATTTCCCAAGGCGCACGCCGCGGGCAGGAGAATTTTCATGAAAGTCCGTTTGATGATGATGGCCGCAGGCCTGGCCCTGGCCGCCCCGGCGGCCCAAGCCGACACGCCAGACGCCAAGGCGCCGCCAACCGGCTGGTGGAACAACACCACGATCAGCGGCCGCATGTATTATGACGTCACCAATATCTCCAACAAGGCCAATGGCGTGCGCGTTCCCGCCGGCGGCAACGGCGCCAATTTCGACATCAAGCGTTTCTATGTCGGCATCGACCACAACTTCGGCGGCATCTTCTCCGCCAATGTCACCACCGACACCACCTATGACAGCGGCACCGGCGCCGGCCAGGTCTTTTTGAAAAAGGCCTACCTGCAGGCCAAGGTCGATCCGTTGCTGACCATCCGTGTCGGCGCGGCCGACTTGCCCTGGATTCCCTATGCCGAGAGTATCTACGGCATGCGCTATTTCGAGCAGACCGTGGTGGACCGCACCAAGTTCGGCACCTCGTCCGATTGGGGCGTGCATGCGCTGGGCACTGCCTTCGACGGCATCCTCAATTACGATCTCGCCATGATCAATGGCGGCGGCTACAAGAAAATTCCCGTCGGCGGCGGCACCAACCGCGCCGACAGTTTCGACTATGAAGGCCGCGTCAGCGCCGTCTATCAGGGCTTCAACCTGGCAGTCGGCGGTTATACCGGCAAGCTGGGCACCACCTTCGGCACAACCACCTTCCACACGGCCCAGCGCTTCAATGTGCTCGGCGCCTATGTCGCCGACGGCCTTCGCCTGGGCTTGGAATATTTCAGCGCCAACGATTATTCCGCCGCGCTGGTGGCCTCCAACACCATCGGCGACAGCGCGCATGGCGTGTCCGCTTTCGGGTCGTACTATTTCTTGCCGGAATGGGCCGGCTTTGCCCGCTATGACTCGGTGGACACCAACACCAAGACTATGCCGGGCAAGAACAATGAGTATTACACGCTGGGCGTGACCTGGAGCCCGACCAGGATCGTGGACGTGTCGCTGGCCTACAAGCACGACGCGGTTGCCGGCGGCAGCTTCACCGATGCCAACGGCATCATTGGCGCGACCACCGGCGCCAAGCAGGGGTCGTACAACGAAGTCGGCATTTGGGGCGATCTGCAGTGGTAGGCGCGGCTCGCGCTAGCTGAACATGGATGGCCGGGTCGTGAAGTTTACTCTCCGACCGCGCTTCGCGCAGATCGTGAGGCCCGGCCATGACATGTAAAGTGGCGGCGAGAAAGCGCCCTACTCATTGAACGTGATCTTCTCCACATTCCACAGCGAGCAGGCGCCCTTGTAGAGCACGGTGTCGCTTTCGGCATGCAGCGAATGGATCAGGCATCCGGTCTGGCCCTGGCCCAGGCTGGTCTGCGCCCAGCCCAGCAGCTTGCCGTCATGGTCCAAGCGATAGATCTTGCCGGTGCCGTCGCCGCTATAGAGATATTTGGGCGTAAACTGCACCGACCAGGGCTGGCCGATGCCGGTGATGTATTTCTGGAAATTGAGATCCATGTCGAACACTTGGATGCGGCTGTTGTTGCGGTCCGCGACATAGACATGGCCGCCCCCAACCGTGATGCCGTGCGGGATCTTCATTTGCCCATCGCCCGAGCCATAGGTGCCGAACACCTTCTGCCACACGCCGTCCCTTGAGATCTTCACCACGCGGGAATTGATGTAGCCGTCACTGACATAGATGGTGCCATCCGGTCCCCAGGCGACATCAGTGGGGCGGCCGAAGGTGCCCATATTGCCGTTGGGATGGGGATTGGTGTCCTTCTCGCCGCGCTCGACAAATTCCTCCCACCAGTCGATGGATTCGGGCTTGCGCCCCAGCACCATCTTCACCAGCCCGGTGGGATCGACCTTTTGCACAGTGTTGGAGCCTTCATCCACCACCCAGACATTCTGTTGCGGGTCCACACGCACCGCATGGGCAAAAGAAGCGCCGTAGGAATCCGGCAGCCATTCCTTGACGTATTTCAGGTTCTGGTCGAATTCGAAGAGCCGGGCGGCATTGCCGCCGCGCGAGGAGCCGCCCCAGCCGGTGCGGGAATAGACGAACAGGTGGCCGGCCTTGTTCTTGGCCACGCCTTCCGTTTCACCGATCGTGTGGCCTGGAATGCGCAAGGGCAGGACTTCCTCACTCACCGCCAGCTTGGGTGTCTTGGCCTCGATGGCCAGTTGCGCCTCGCGCGCGGCGGCCGCGGCACGCTGAGCTTCGGCCTGGCTGCCGCCCTGCTGGGCCAGCACTTGGGTGGATGCACCGGCCAGCAAGCAAAGGCCAAATGCGGCAAGCATTCTCTTCATGGCGTTCTCCCCGTCTGTCGTTTGATTGTTATGATTGTTGAAGGGGAGCCTATGCCAGGACGCTCTGCTCCGCCATGGCCCACAAGCCTCATGGGAGCGCTGCCATGCGCGTCAAATCCCTTGCGTACACATAGCCAGGACGCGAGCTTGCGCCATGGCTGATGGCGCTGCCACCCAGGCACCGGCGACATTGCCATGGCGCCAGCGGATGCGGCATCATCCCAGCAGCGCAGGACGGATTCAGCATGCAACCGATCAAGATATTGCTGCAAACCACGATCCCGACCACCGAAGACGATTGGTCCATCGCCCGTTTCGGCAACCTCGCGCGGTTTCTCCGCGATCAGCGCGATGCCCAGGGACGGGCCCAGTTCGACATCACGGCCCGCGACCGTGATCCGTTGGGCGCGCCCGATTCCGTGCTGTCAAAGCTCGACCAAAGCGACTTTGACGAAATGTGGCTGTTTGCGGTCGATGTCGGCAACGGGCTTACAGCGGAGGATTGCGAGGCCGTTTCCCGGTTCCGCGGGGCTGGCCGCGGCCTTCTTGTCACGCGCGACCACATGGATCTGGGGTCGTCCATCTGCAACCTGGGCGGAATCGGAAAGGCGCATTACTTTCATTCCCTGAACCTCGATCCCGATCCGTCGAAGCGGCAGGTGGATGATCCCTATACCACCTATATTTCCTGGCCGAATTTTCATTCTGGCGCCAACGGGGATTTCCAAGCCATCCAAGTGGCCGGGCCGGTCCATCCCGTGCTGGCCGACCCCACTTCGCCCACAGGCGCCATCCGTTTTCTGCCGGCTCATCCCCATGAGGGCGCAGTGGGTGCGCCGGAAGGCGAAAAGGCGCGAGTGATCGCCACCGGCACCAGCAAGGTCACCGGCCGCCCCTTCAACATCGCCGTGGCGTTCGAGCCCGGCACCGCCGGCGGTCCGGCGATCGCGCAGAGCACCTTTCATCACTTCGCAGACTATAATTGGGACACCGCGGCCGGCGCCCCCAGCTTTGTCGATGAACCGCCTGGCGACGGCATGATGCGGGTTCCGCAAGCCATGGCGGACACCCATCGCTATGTCCGCAATGCTGCGCTCTGGCTTGCGGGGCAATCGATACGTTAGTTTCCACATCCGCGTATTTTCCCGCGCCTGTCCCAGGCGCGTATTAATTATGAAACGGATAAAGGCATGACCGATTTTCCTGACGATATTTTCACCGAGCCCGACGATGTCGATCCCGATACCCTGGCCAATTTGGGGCCGTTGCGCCGGTTGGCCGGCATATGGGAGGGCAAGAAAGGCGTGGACCTGAATCCCAAGGCCGAGGGGCCCGAGCGGCGTGAATTCACCGAGCGGATCGAGCTTCAGCCCATCGATCCTCAGGCCAATGGGCCGCAGCTGTTCTATGGCCTGCGCTATCACACCCGCATCCTGGCCACGGATGAGGATGCCACCTTTCACGATCAGGTCGGCTACTGGCTGTGGGAGCCGGCCACCGGGCTGGTGATGCAGACGCTGGCGATTCCGCGCGGCCAGATCGCCATGGCAGCGGGCCATGCCGCTCCGGATGCTTCAAGCCTGGTGTTGACCGCCACGCGCGGCCAGACCGAATACGGCATCTGCTCCACCAGTTTTCTGGAATATGCCTTCCGAACCGATTCTTACCGCATAGAGGTCGCCTTCAACACGGACGGCAGCTGGAGCTATGTGCTGGACACCATGTTGCTGGTGCGCGGCCGCGGCGAGGCGTTCCAGCATCGCGACGTGAACACCCTGTTCAAGGTCGCCGAACCGACGCCCAATCCGTTGATGCTTTTGCAAAAGCGCTGATTTGAACGGCACCGCGGACCAGCAGCGTGGTCTCTGGGGGCCTTCGTGCCCTCACTCATTGCTTGTCGGCGGCGCGATGCTCCATGAAATAGCGGATCTCACTGCGCTGCAGCTGCACCGCCTTGCCCGTATCCATCTTGTAGAGCCCATAGAGAAAGCGCGCATCATTGTCGCTGAGCGTCGCCGTCTTGCGCTCGGGCTGGCAATCCCTGGTGAGGAGATTGGTGATGCTGGGCACTTCCCAGCAGGCATCGAAGCTCATGGGCTGGGATAGAGCCAGCATGGCGATATAGTCGGCCAAGGATCCCATCTCGTAATTCCCCAGCTTTCTGGGGTCGGCGGTGATGATCACATTGTACAAGGTGCTGGCGGGTCCGATGTTAAACCGGCCGGCGCCGGGGGCATAATAGACATGCCCGCCATCAATGCCGCCGAAGCCGTCCATAACGCCATTGCTGCCCCACATGCCGGTGAGAAAATCCTGACGCGGATTGTCGACACGAACGAAGCCGTTGTAACCGACGGTCCCGGTCAGGTACCAGGCCTGGATATCGTGCGTAACTTTCGCCAGTTCATCGGCCTGGTGAAAATTGTCGAAGTAGCCCAGATAGGGCCAGTGGTTCTTGCGCAGATCGTCGGCCAGGGCCTGGGGCGTGGTGGTGAAGACGATCTCGATATTGTGCCGGCACTTGGGATCGGCATCGACCGGCGCGCCCGCATTGCGCGCGATGGCTTTCATTCGTGTGGTGATGAAATCGGCGAAACGCGGCGACAGGCCATAGACCACCGGACAGATGCCCCTCTTCCAGCGGGCGATCTTGTCGGTGGTTCGCACCGGGGTGGGATAGGAATAGACGAATTCATCGACCGCCGAGCGGTGCGGCAAAGGCGTCGCCGTGACCGTGACGCTTTCCGCGGCTTCGGAGGACGGCGCGGCAACGGGCGTCGAGGCTGCCTCCACCCGGCTATTCGGCGTGGCGGCAATCACGGCAAGGATGGGAAGGACAGCCCAGATGCGCATCACTCTCCCCCGGCAGGACATTCTAAGCCGGGAGCCCGGCCTCCGCCAATGGGGCCGGCAGTGCATGGAAGCGCTGCCACGGCCTTAGCGGCGCGGCTTTTGGAATTTCAGCATGAACTGGTTGGTCTTGCCCCGCACACCAGTCTCGAACACGCGCTGGCTGCCGTCGTCGCTGGGAAAGTTCAGGTCATGGCCCTCGGCCACGAATTTGAACCCGGCGGCCTCCACTTCCTTCTTCACCGTGGCCTCCTTGATGCGATGCAGCTTCTCCGGCACGTCGTCGGCCGCCGTGTCCTGCGCCTTGTGGTCGATGATCACGTAATAGCCGCCCGGCTTCAGAGACTTGAAGATGGCGCGGTTCACCTTGTCCACATCGGTCTTTTGCGCCGGGACGTGCAGGTCGTGATAATTCTGCGAAGTCCACACCACGTCCACCGGCTCAGGCGTGACGAATTCATTCAAATCGCCATGGATCGCGCCGAGATTCTTGTAGACGCGCTTGAGGTCCGCGAACTGATTGTCCGGATCCTTACCCGTGGCCTTCAACCGTGCATCGGGATAGGTGCCGAAATAGGCATAGACACGGCCATTGGGTTCCACCGCCTTGGCGAAAAGGCGGGTGAAATAACCGCCGCCCGGCAGCAGGTCCACCACCACCTTGCCCGGCGTGATCCCGGCAAAGGCCAGCATCTCGGCTGGTTTGCGGTTTTCGTCGCGCGCGGTGTCGGTAGAAGGGCGGCCCGCATCGGCGACTGCCGCCTTCATCTGGGCGGTGGGCGCCGCAGCGAAGGCAAAGATACTGGAACCGGCCATCAGCACGATGGCGAGGCAAACCGCGGCAGACGATCTCTTCATGGCGATCTCCCCATTGCGATTGTTGGGGAAACCTTATGTCAGGCCCCCGCCAGGCGCCACCGCCTGCCGGTGTCGAGCCGCAAGCCATCCATTCATCAGGCCGTTCGCTGCCAGGCAAGGATCCCCGGCAGGATGCGTATAGGTAGAATTCCGGATGGCGCGGTCGGCGCCAAAATGGAAATCTTGCGCAGTCGATTTTATCTGGGTGGAGCTGTCGAAGGGGCTGGAGATTTTTCTCCGGCCCCTCTGCTTTCGTCTTGACGGCCCCTCGCCCAAGCTCGGGGCGTTCGCCGCTCAAATCGGTCCACTGGACCGATTTTCCGCCGCCGCTATCGCGGCAGCGGACGCGGCTCACCTGTCGAAGGGGCTGGAGATTTTTCTCCGGCCCCTTTGCTTTCGTCTTGACGGCCCCTCGCCCAAGCTGGCCTAGCTTTTTTATGAGCTTTTGTTTGATCGCAATAGCGACTCTGGCGCTCGAATGACGTTATTTTCACGCGCGCATGCTTAACCGGCCGTTTCCGCAGCCGTTCGATTTCATGAGGCGGTTCAGAAGGGAACCTCACGAGAGGCTTGTGCGCGCTTGTGCTTTTTCAGCCCGAACGCTTGGGCACTTACCGAAATCGCTAAATTTGCGTGCAGCGCGTGACATGGACTGTTTATTTTTCCTTGCCAGAATAGTCCACGCAACGCGATTACGTCGGGGTCAGGAGCCCCAGAGGCACACCATGTCCAAGATGAATTTCGCCTACAATCCGCCCGAGGTTGCCAAGCCAGAAGTCAGGGTGCCCCTACTTGCGCTGGGCTATCTCGTGCTCGCAGCCATCGTCGCCTGGGTGATCGCCAAGCCCTATTTTTTGGGGTGAGCTGCGGCGCGCAAAGCGCGTGAGCGGGTCCAGTGGACCCGCGAGAGCAGCGAACGCCGCGAGCTTAGGCGAGCGGCCGGGGCGCAGCGCCCGAAAGGGCGCGAGCATGTCCAATCTCCCAAAGTGGCAGTAGGCGAGCG
>DATHLY010000037.1:0-3698 GCA_035487655.1 Rhizomicrobium sp.
GGGAAAGGGCGGCATGTGGAAGGGCAGGGCGCAAGCGGATGCGGGAGGGCAGGCATGAGCAGTGTTGCCCAACTTCAGTCCGGCAAGGGCCATCACGATGAGAATTTCCCTGTTGCCTCATTCCTGATCGCGCCGCGTCACCGCGCTCCGGTTCTTGCTTTCTACAAATTCGTGCGTGCGGCCGACGACGTCTCCGACAATGCCTCGACCGCGCCGGAGGAAAAGCTCAAGCTGCTGGAAGAGATGCGCGCGAGCCTGGTGGGCGAGAGTGACACGGTGCCGGAGGGCGTCGCTCTGCGAGCCACCCTGTCGGAGCGCGGCCTGTCACCCGTCCATGCCCTGGACCTTTTGGAGGCCTTCCGCCGCGACTGCACCAAGCTGCGCTATCGCGACTGGGAAGATCTGATCGATTATTGCCGCTACAGTGCCATGCCGGTGGGCCGTTTTGTTCTGGACGTGCATGGCGAATCCCAAGGCCTGTGGCCGGCCAATGACGCGCTGTGCGCGGCGCTGCAAGTGATCAACCACCTGCAGGATTGCGCAAAGGATTATCGCGAACTGAACCGGGTCTATATTCCCGAGCCAATGCTGCAGGCCGCAGGCGTCGGCGTCGAAGCCTTGGCGCGAGACAAGGCCAATCCGGCCCTAGCGGGGGTGATTTCCGCCCTGGCGCGCAAGAACGCCGAATTGCTGGAGAGTTCGCGGCCATTCGCGCGCGGCATCAAGGACGGCCGGCTGGCGCTGGAAGTCGATCTGATCCAGACCATCGCCGACGACCTCAACCGTCTGTTGATGAATCGCGATCCGCTGTCGCAAGCCGTGCATCACTCCAAGATGGATGTGGCCGGCCTATTCCTGAAACGTCTTCCATCCTTCGCCTTGATGCGCCTCACGCGTTCAACAAAGTCCCGTTCAAAAATGGCCCGTCCCAGATAAGCATGACCAACGCAGAAAATATCGGCGCCCCGGCCGCCAATGCCGTGAAGAAGAAGGCCAGCACCAGCTCCTTCTACATCGCCATGCGGCTGATGCCGGCGGAAGAACGCGACGCCATGTTCGCGATCTACGCCTTCTGCCGCAAGGTGGACGACATCGCCGATGACGGCGTGGGCACCCGCGCCGAACGGCATGAAAGGCTGGAGCAATGGCGCAGCGAGCTGCGCGCGCTTTATGCGCGATCGGCTTCGCCGCCCCCAATCCCACAACACGTGCGCTTCCTGGCGCCGGCGGTTGCGCGTTATGGCCTGAGGCTCCAGGATTTTCTCAGCATCCTGGACGGCATGGACATGGATGTGGCGGAAGACATTGTCGCGCCGGATCTCGCCACCTTGGATCTTTACTGCGATCGGGTGGCCAGCGCGGTAGGACGCCTTTCCATAAAGGTGTTCGGCATGGAAGAAGGTCCGGGATTCGAATTGGCGCATCATCTGGGCCGAGCGTTGCAACTCACCAATATCCTGCGCGACATCGATGAGGATGCCGCCATCGGCCGGCTCTATCTGCCGCGGGAATATCTGGAGGAGATGGACTGCTGCCGTCAGATGGACCCTTCGGCCATCATTGCGCGGCCACAGATCGACGCGGTTTGCCGACGGGTGGCCAAGCTCGCCCATCATCACTATGACGCGGCCGGCCGCGTCCTGGCCTCCAAGCCCAAAGGCCGCATCAAGACCCCGCGGCTGATGGGGGCGGTTTATTCCGATATTCTATCCGCCACCGAAGCACAGGGTTTTGCGCCGCCGCGCCACCGCGTGTCATTGCCCAAGTCGCGGCTCTTGTCGTTGGTGCTGCGCCAAGGACTCTTCTCATGAATCGTCGCTTTTTATGACGCGGCCATGACGGGAAAAGCCCCTGGCGCGCGCAGCGCGCCCAAAGGTCAAGTCTTCGTCATCGGCGCGGGCCTTTCGGGCCTGTCGGCGGCCACGATCCTGGCAGAGCGCGGCGTTTCCGTCACCCTGATCGAAGCGGCAGGGCAGGCGGGAGGGCGTTGCCGGTCCTATTTCGATTCCGCCATCGGTGACATCATCGATAACGGCAACCATCTGGTGCTGTCGGGCAATCGCGCTGTTCACGACTATCAACGGCGAATTGGCGCGTTCGGAACGCTGGTCGGTCCTCCCCGCGCGAAATTCGCTTTCGTGAATCTAAAAACCGGCGCGCGCTGGTGGCTCAGTCCCAATGAAGGCCGCCTGCCTTTCTGGGTGACGCGCCGGGATCGCCGAGTACCCCACACCAAGGCGGCCGATTATCTGCAATATGCGCCTTTGCTCTGGGCGGATCGCAAGACCCGCATCGGCGATATCGTCAAGGATCGGGGAGCCCTTTGGGATGGGCTGATGCGGCCCTTCCTTCTTGCGGCACTCAACACCCAGCCGGAAGAGTCGTCCGCGGCATTGGCGGGTGCCGTACTGCGTGAGACCCTGGCCAAAGGCGGACGCTTTTATCGTCCGCGTATCGCCCAACCCAACTTGGCGGCGGCATTTGTCGATCCTGCGCTTGCTTTCCTCAAAAGCCGCGACGCCTTGGTGCAGTTGGGGACCCGCCTGCGCAGCCTCACTTTCAGCGGTCGCAGGGTGATCGCAATGGAGACGGCCGACGCGGTGGCGCCGGTCGCGCCGGAGGATGTGGTGGTACTGGCGGTGCCGCCCTGGAGCGCTGCCGATCTCATTCCCGGCCTGGCCGTGCCCAATGATTTTCGCGCCATCGTCAACGCTCATTTCAAGATGGGAGCGCCGCAGGGTGCCCCCCCAATGCTGGGCGTAATTGGAGGAACGGCGGAATGGATTTTCGCCTTCAGCGACCGCATCTCGGTGACCGTGTCCGGTGCCGACCTCCTTGTGGACCAAGACCGCGAGGACCTTGCCATCCGCATTTGGGCGGACGTGACCAAGGCTCTCGACATCAAGGCGCCCATGCCAAGCTGGCAGATTGTCAAGGAAAAGCGGGCCACCTTTGCCGCCACGCCGGAACAGGACTCACGCCGGCCGGCCGCCAAAACCCCGTGGCGCAACCTGATCCTGGCCGGCGATTGGACCCAGACCGGCCTGCCGGCCACCATCGAGGGAGCGCTGCGTTCCGGGGAAAGCGCGGCGGTTTTGGCGCTCGAGCATCTATCCTTATAGTGGCCTCATGAACCAGTTGAACGCGAGCGAATTCACGGGCGAATTTGTCGCCCCTCCCTTGCATGAGGTTGAAAGCGCCATTCGCGCCGCCACCGATGCGATCTTGTCGGAGCAGGAGGCCGACGGGCACTGGGTCTATGAGCTGGAGGCCGACGCCACCATCCCAGCGGAATATGTGCTTCTGGTGCATTACTTGGGCGAGGCGCCCAACCTGGAACTGGAACGCAAGATCGGCGTCTATCTGCGCCGCATCCAGGGCGCCCATGGCGGCTGGCCGCTTTACCACGAAGGCGCCTTCGACATCTCCGCCACCGTGAAAGCTTATTTTGCCCTCAAGATGATCGGTGACGATATCGAGGCGCCGCACATGGCGCGGGCGCGGGACGAAATCCGCAGGCGCGGCGGCGCCATCAAGGCCAATGTCTTCTCCCGCATCCTCTTGGCGCTGTATGGCCAGACCAGCTGGTCGAACATTCCCACGATTCCGCCCGAGCTGATCCTGTTGCCGCGTTGGTTTCCGGTGCATCTCTCCAAGATGAGCTATTGGGCGCGCACCGTCATCGTGCCGCTGTTGGT
>DATHLY010000038.1:0-3598 GCA_035487655.1 Rhizomicrobium sp.
GAGGCTGTGCCGCTGTTCGCAAAAGCCCGCATGCTTCATCCCCGTGAGGCGCGTTTCGCATTTCTTCACGGCGTGGCGCTGGCCGGCATGAACGAGTTTGAACAGGCCGTGTCCGCCTTTCAGACCGCCATCAGGCAGGACCCAAGCATTTCCGACTTCTACCTGCGCCTGGGGCAGGCGCAGCGAAAGCTGGGACAGTTGGACGAAGCACAAAACACCTACCGAAAACTGCTTCGCGCCCAGCCGGAAAATGTCGACGCCTATATCGCCCTCGCTTCGGCTTTGGCGGAAACGGGGCAGATTGCGGAAGCCGAGGCGCCGCTGCGGCGGGCATTGCTGCATTCACGGGACCCCAAGGTGCAGGCCTCCATCCACAACAATCTGGCGATTACTCTGAGTGGCCAGAACAGGCATGCCGAAGCTCTGGAGAACTTGGAGCGCACCCAGGCGCTGGCGCCGGAATTGCCCGGCATGGATCAGCGTCGCATCAATACTCTTTTCCAGTTGGGGCGCTTCGAAGGCTGCCTGCTGCTTTACAGAAAGCTCCTGGAGCGCAATCCCGCCGATGCCGCGCTGCACCACGCCTACAACAGCCTGTTGTACCGCCTGGGGCGGAAGGATGAGTACCTCGCTTCCTATGACCAAGCGCCGCAAACCCGCGACATTCTGCTCGGCAAGGCGGGCATGCTGGCGCTGCAAAAACGCGGCGCGGAGGTGGAGCAGATCTGCAGCAGCTTGATGGCGCGCGATCCGCTGGACGTCACGGCCACGATCGGCTGGGCCAACAGCGTGATGATGCAGGGACGTTGCGGCGAAGCCGTTGCGGCCTTTGAGGCAGTCATAAACCGCCGCGGCGCCAACGCCGCGATTTTCGGTGGCGCCGCCGGCGCCGCGCTGATGGCCGGCGACCCGCAAAAGGCGGAACATTTCTGCCTTTCGGGATTGCGCCTGGAGCCGCATGATCAGATGTGCCTGGCGCTTCTGGGGACCGCCTGGCGGCTGCAGGGCGATGAGCAGGATGAAGCGCTGAACGGCTATGACAGCTTGATCCGCGTCTTTGACCTGGATCCGCCCGACGGTTTTTCCAGCGTGGAGAGCTTCAATGCCGAACTCGGGACCTATCTGGAGCGGCTGCATCCCAAAACCGATGCCTATCTGGAGCAATCGCTGCGCGGCGGCACGCAAACGGAAGACGGCCTGTTCGGTGCCGGCCATGTCCTGGTGGAAAAGCTGCGGGCACGCATCGAGGAGGCACTCTTCGATTACATTGCCGGTCTTGCCGCCGATGACCGGCATCCCTTCCTGGCGCGGCGCAGCCGGAAATTCCGATATGCCGGCGCCTGGTCATCGCTGTTGCGGGACCAAGGCTTTCACGTCAATCACCTGCATCCGGTGGGCTGGATCAGTTCCTGTTATTATGTGACCGTGCCGCAGGCCACGAACGACCCCGATACCCGCAATGGTTGGATCAAGTTCGGGGAGCCGTCGCTGGAGGTGCCGCTGAAGAACGCCATCCGCCGCGCCGTTCAGCCGATTCCGGGAAGGCTGGTCCTGTTTCCATCCTATATGTGGCATGGGACCGTTCCGCTTCGCGCGCCCTCGCCCCGCATCACAATTGCATTCGACGCCATACCGGCATGATGCTCGGGCGCGCCCAGCCGGAGAGGATCATGCGGACATTGTTCGCTGGCATCGCGCTCCAGTTTCTTTTGGCGGCGCCCGGCATCGCTCAAACCGCCCCTGCTCCCGACATCGCCAATCTCGAAGTGGCGCGCATCGACGATCTGGGCACTCCATTCGCGCTGAAGGCCAACCTCTACTTGCCCTCGGCTTCGCGTGGCGCACCCGTTCCCCTGCTTCTCTATATCCATGGCAAGGGCGGCAGCTATGACGATTCGCGCGACAAGGTGGTCGTGCGCGTGCTGTCCGCCATGCGCGCCCAAAATATCGCGGTCGCCCGCATCGACTATCGCAGAAGCGGGCGCATGCCGCAGATGCTGTTCGATGCCAAGGCCTATATCCGCTTCTTCCGCGCCCATGCCGCGCAATACCACATCGATCCCGCGCGCTTCGGCATCTGGGGCGTGTCGCGGGGCGGCAACCTGGCCGCCATGCTGGCGGTCACCGGCGATGTGAAAGATCTGGAAGGCGACATTGGCGGCAACACCGGCCAATCCAGCCTGCTAAAGGCGTCGGTGATCGAGTCGCCCCTCACCGATCTTTTCCTTTCGAGCGACGAGAAAGCGGCGTCCATGTTCGGCGACTATCTTGGGACCAACGATGCCGACTCCAAAGCCATTGTCGCCGCTTACCGCAAGCATGACACGCAAAGTCCTTGGTGGAAGGACGTGCAGCGCATCGAACAGGTCAATCCGCTGAATTATGTGGGCAAGAATTCTCCGCCGGCCCTGATTATCTGCGGCGGGCTGGATCCCGCCAACGTCATTCTCAATTGCAGCGCCATGTTCGACAAATACATCCAACAGGGCGCCGTGGCGTCTTATTATGCGCTATCCACCGGCACTCATGTGCGGGTCGGCACGGCAATCGAACGGGCGGCCGCCAGTTGGCTGTCCGAAAGGCTGGCGCAAAAACCGCCGCCGTTGTTTCCGGATCCATAAGCCCGCAGGGCGCGCGCGCGTTGGGTCGGCTCACCACTGATAGGAGAGCCGGACCATCGCGCCGTCGGGCGCCGGCTCCAGCGATGTTTCCACATTGTAGCGCTTCTTGAAGGGCGTCCCGAGGGCATAGGAATAGCCCGCGGCAATGCCGGAACTGGCGAGCGCGTCGTACCAGCGATGCTGCCTGGCCTGGATGCGGCTGTAAGACACGAATTCGGTCGCGGCAAAGGCCGGAAGGCCATATTCCCAACCATAGCGCCGCCACAGAAACGAAGAACCGGAAGCCGCCAACGCCGTGGTTTCCGACGGAAAGGATTTGTAATCGGAGCCGTCCGGCCTTCGCTCCCGCACGATGTTCTTGAGCGCAAAGGCCGTTCCCACGGTGAGCGCCGTTTCCACCAGCAGTTGGGCGACGCCGACTTTATCCTTTTTGTAATAGGCGATGCCGCCCGCCACCAGCGGCAGGGCGATGGCGACACCGGTGCCCAGATTCTCAATATTTTTCTCACTGGAGGTGAGAGGCGTCTTGTTGACTGTGAAGGCCTTGGCCTGTTGCCCGCCAACCGCAGAGACGGCCAAGGCCGCGCAAACGGCGACACGTGATGATGACCTCATGCTCCACCTTTGAGACGCGCGCCTTCTATGACACCTCTGACGCAGTGCAGCAATGATCCAAAGGCACCGCGAACATTGGGAATTCGTAGGCTTTTTCGAGGCAAAGAGATCACCTAAATTCTTGTTCATACGCCGTTCATGCGTGCTTTGCGATTCTGCAGATGCCGACAAAACACCCGGCCACGGAGGCGAAGATGAAGCGCCAAACTCTGATATCCGGCCTGATCTGCGGCGCGGCCCTAGCACTGCTGGGTGGTTGCGCCGATGACCGCGGCAATTACGGCAGCGGCTATTACGGCAGCGGATATTACGGCGGCGGATATTACGATCCCTATTATTACGGCCAGGATTATTATGGCGGA
>DATHLY010000039.1:0-3888 GCA_035487655.1 Rhizomicrobium sp.
CGGGGCCAAATTCCCAGGAATTCCGCTTTGTCCGCGCTGGCTTGGGAGCTAGCTCGCCGCCGGCTGAACGTCCTTGGCGAAATCCAGCATGGCCAGGGCGATTTCCCGCTCGCCCATGATCACCTTGCTGGCGCCCAGCGACAAAAGATGGTCCACCTCGGCATCGAAATGGGCCCGCGCCACGATGGGCAGGCCAGGATTGGCGCGGCGCGCTTGCTGCACGATCTGTCCGGCCTCGAAGGCTTCCGGAATGGCCACGAACAACAGCTTCGCGCACCCCAGATTGGCCGCCGCCAACACGTCATCGCGGGCGGCATTGCCCCGGATGTGTTCGATGCCGGGATCGCCCACCGCGCCTTCTTCCATCACCAACAGAGGCAGGCTGTTCTTGATGCCCTCGGCAATCACCCGTCCCACCCGGCCATAGCCCACCAGCACCGCATGCCCGCTGAGCTTGGTCGGCTCCGGCGCAGGCCTGGGCATGTCGGGCGCGGGCGCGATATTGGGCGAGGCCTCTCGCTTGGCGGCCAGCGCGAACAGAAGCGGATTGAGGAAGATGGAGAGGATCGAGGCGCCCAGGATCAGGCCGCGCGCCTCGTCCGGCAACACCTTCAGCCCGATGCCCAGATCGGCCAGGATGAAAGAGAATTCGCCGATCTGCGCCAGGCTGACGGCGATGGTGAGCGCGCCCGCGCTTTTGACGCCGAACAGTCTGAGCAGCACATAGCAGATGCCGCCGCCCGCCAGCACAATGGCGAAGGTCGTGGCCAGGGCCAGCGGCTGGTGCAGCACCACGCGAGGATCGAACAGCATCCCGACCGAGACGAAGAACAGCACGGCGAAAGCGTCGCGTAGCGGCAGCGATTCTTCCGCCGCGCGTTGCGACAGCCGCGAGCCCGCCAGGATCATGCCGCCAAAAAACGCCCCCAGCGCGATGGAAACGCCGAACAGGTAAGACGCCGCGAAGGCCACGCTCAACGCCACCGACAGCACCGCCAGCCGGAACAGTTCGCGTGATCCGGTATGGGCGATGTAATGCAGGATGGCCGGAATGACGCGCCGGCCGATGACCAGCATCAGGCCGGCGAACAGCGCCAGTTTGCCGAAGGTGATCCCTAAGCTTTTCACCAGCGCAAGAGTCTGAATATCCCCGCCTTTGAGGATCTCGGCGACCGGCGGCAAAATTACCAGCACCAGCACCATGAGCAGGTCCTGCACCACCAGCCAGCCGATGGCGATATGTCCCCGTCCCGTCTCGGTCAGGCGGCGGTCCTGCAGCGCGCGCATCACCACGACGGTGGAGGCCACCGACAGGCAGAGGCCAAAGACCAGGCCCTGCGCGCCGGTCCAGCCAAAGGCAAAGCCTGCGACCACTCCCAGCGCCGTGATCGCCGCCATCTGCAGCACCGCACCCGGCACCACGATGGTTTTGACTTCCAAGAGATCGCCGGGCTTGAAGTGAAGACCGACGCCGAACATCAACAGCACCACGCCGATATCGGCCAATTGCAAGGTGAGATGCTGGTCCAGCGTGATGCCGGGGCTGAACGGTCCCACCACCACCCCGGCCAGCAGGTAACCCACCAGCGGCGGCAACCGCAGACGCTGCACCACCGTGCCCAGCACAAAAGCCAAGCCAAGGCCGATGACCAGGATGCCGATCAGCGGGGACATGTGCTCCATGGCCCCACTATAGGGAAGCGTCTTAGAAGCGGAAACAACCGAGATTTTCTTGGCGGTCCGTAGCGACAGCGTACGGACGCGAGCCTAGAAAATCCGGTGTCCTCCGGCCGCGAAGATGGGAGAATGCCTCAGAATCGAAATCCGCTTGGCTTCCAGCTTCTGAAATCGTCCTCTTCGCGAGTCAGGGGATAGTGGCGGGTGGACGCCCAGCCGTCTTCGTCCAGATACAGCGCGCCGCCGGGATCCTTGAACAGCGGATAGACCTTGTTGCGGTAGTTCACCCAGCCGGCGATTTCGGGCCCGGCTTCGAATTTGAGGCGCGCGATGGTCTTGACCCGATAGCCGTTGCGCCGGACGGAGATTTTCACGGGTGGACTGATCCTGCGCACCACATCCCCATTGCTTGATGTCAGATGCCCATTTTTGCAATCAAAGCATCAGATAGCGCGTAATTGCCATAGACATTTTGGACGTCATCATGGTCGTCCAGGACCTCGACCAGCTTGACCAGAGTCTCGCCGGCTTCGTCACTCACCGCCACGAAGTTTTGCGGCCGCCAGACGATCGCGGCCGACCCCGGCGCGCCCAGCTTGGCCTCCAAGACATCGCGCACCGAAGCGAAGTCTTCCATGCCGGTGAGGAATTCGTGGCCGTCGACGGTGGAGACGCACTCATGGGCGCCCGCCTCAAGAGCAGCTTCCAGCATCGCGTCCTCGCTGCCTTTGCCGGGCGGATAGGTGATGATCCCGACATGGTCGAACATGAAGCTGACCGAACCGGTTTCGCCCAGCACGCCGCCATATTTGGAGAAGGCGGCCCGCACATCGGCGGAGGTGCGGTTGCGATTGTCGGTCATGGTTTCCACGATCAAGGCGACGCCGCCGGGGCCACGACCTTCATAGCGGATCTCATCATAATTCTCGCCCGTGCCGCCCACCGCCTTGTTGATGGCGCGCTCGATATTGTCCTTGGGCATGGACTCCGCCTTGGCGGCGATGATGGCAGTGCGCAGGCGCGGATTGTGCACCGGGTCGGGCAGGCCCGACTTGGCCGCCACAGTGATTTCGCGCGAGAGCTTGGCAAAGAGCTTGGAGCGCTCCTTGTCCTGCTTGCCCTTGCGGAACATGATGTTCTTGAACTGACTATGACCGGCCATTTTGTCTTCCCTGTGCGGCCGCTGAGATACTAGGGCTGGCCCTTTTGTTTCAAGGCCCTCTTTTCAAACTCACCCGCGCGGACGCAGGATAGTCCCATTTTAAGCCTATATTTGCGGGAGCCTGATGATGACCACTCTTGCCACCGATCCCCTCACCCTCGTCCATCTCGCCATCAGCCTCGCGGCCATCGCGACCGGCCTGCCGGTTTTGGCTGCCATGATGAAAGGCCAGACGCCCGTCACCCTGACCGGTGTCTTCCTGGGCCTGACGGTGCTCACCAGCGTCACCGGCTTTCTCTTCCACAACACCAGCGTCACGCCGGGCATGATCGTTGGCGCCATTTCCTTGATCGTGCTGGCGGTGGCGCTGTTTGCGCTCTATGGCCGTCATCTGGCGGGGCGCTGGCGCACCGCTTATGTGATCACCGCGACCCTTGCGCTGTATCTCAATGTCTTCGTGCTGGTGATCCAATCCTTCATCAAAATCGCGCCCTTGCATGCGCTGGCGCCTAGCATTCCCCCCGCCGGGCCGGTTTTCGGGGCGGTTCAAGGCGTGGTGCTGCTCGCTTTTGTCGTCGCGGGCTGGCGGGCGGTCAAAAGCCGCCCTGCGTAAGACCTTAAAAAGGCAGGAGTTTTTATGATAATGAGTCTGCGATTTATTCGCGCCTTGACGGTAGTTTGGAATACTTCTAAGAACGTATCGCAATTAGAGATATTCTAAGGAGTAAAGACATGCTGACCGTCGGCGACAAGTTCCCCGATTTTTCCGTCCAGGGCGTGGTGTCCACCAACCCCGCCAATGCCTTCCACGACTTCACCCAGGACAGCGACAAGGGCAAGTGGAAGCTCGTCTTCTTCTGGCCCAAGGATTTCACCTTCGTCTGCCCCACCGAGATCGCCGGCTTCGGCAAGCTCAATAGCGACTTCAATGATCGCGACACGGTGATCTATGGCGTGTCCACCGACAGCGAATTCGTCCACCTGGCATGGCGGCAGAACCATGCCGACCTCAAGACCCTGCCTTTCGCCATGCTGGCCGACACCAACCG
>DATHLY010000040.1:0-2085 GCA_035487655.1 Rhizomicrobium sp.
ATCGCTGACCGGAACCTTGTCGAAGGTATCTAGCATGACGAAAGCATGGCTGCGGTCGCGGGCGGTATGGGTCAACAGCGCCAGGGCGGAAAAAGCGGCGCGGTCCATGCAGGCGCCCCTGCAGGCCACAGCCAGCTTGGCGCCGCTCTCATCACTCAGAATGTCGTCGGCGATGCGGCAATCCACGCCCAGAGTCTCGGCTAGGACCTTGACGAGGTTTTTGCCCGAGCGCGCCGCTTCGATCAGCGGCTGAGACGCGGCTTCCCGCGGCAGGATGCGCTGCGCCAGCCTGGGTTGGGAATAAAGCTGGACTCTCAGCCGGGCACGGCTGGGCGCATCGATATCGCGCGCCGCCTTGGCCAGCAGCGCCTCGCAGATCTCGCGCATGCTCTTGGGATAGTCGGAGGGCCAGGCGGACAACAGGTCGGCAACTTCCTCCGCCAGCGCCGCGCGCAAGCTGGGCCCCTGATCAGCCAGCTCCAGCAGATGGGAAAGCTTCTCGGACGCGGGCATGCAATGTCCTCTGCACACCATATTTGCGCATTACCCTTAAGGTTCTGTTGGCGCTGTGAAGGGGCCGCTTAACAGTCCGTAAATCGGCGCGAAAAGCCCGTCAATTCAAGCGGAACAGCCCATCCACCCGCTTCCATTCCGAAGGCTTGATCAGATGGGCATGCGCGACCCGCACCGAATGCAGCGCGCCTTCCAGCTCCCGCTGCCAGAAGTCTAGGAATTGCTTCAGGCCGGGGAAAAGCGGCGCCAAATCGTAATCTTGCCAGATGAATTGCTGCAGCAGTTTGGGATGGTCGGGCATGTGGTAGTGGATTTCCGCCGTCGTCAGGCCGTAGCCTTCGAGTTGCACCAGGAAATCCTTGTTGACCATGCCTCTCTCACGAAGCGATGATTCCGGTACCCAAGGTAACGGGCAGAAGTGTTTTTCCGGTAAAGAAATTTTTGGCAGCCGCCGGTGGACGCTGCTAACGGGCTGGGGGCAGTTGGCCAATCACCGCCGGTGAGGCCGATCAGCCAATCACAGCCCACTGATCCGGGTAATAGCCATTGAAGCTGGACCGCGACGATACGGTATAGGCGCCCATGGCTTCGAACAGGATGTAGTCGCCATTGGCGATGCCATTGGGCAGCATCACCGGCCTGGGCAGCACATCGGCGGAGTCGCAGGTCGGGCCATAGGCACGGAACGGCCTTTTCTCGCCCGACAGAAGCTTGGCCTTGCCTTTGCCGTCGATCGTGATGCCGCTGGGCGGATAGTCTTCGTCGAAGCCGGCAAAGCGCTGCTCATCGAAGCTGCCATAGATGCCGTCATTCATGTAGAGCCGGTCGCCGCGGCGCATCACCACTTGCGCCAGCAACGAGATGCCCGGCGCGCATAGCGCGCGTCCCGGTTCGCACATCACATTCAGATCGGGGCGGCCCAAGGAATTCAGGGCCTCCTTGATCATGTCGAAATACCAGTGATAGGGCGGCGGCTCCTGGCCGGAATAGGTGGCCGGAAAACCGCCGCCAATGTCCAATGCCACAATCCTTACGCCGGACATTGCGATGGTGCGCTGGGCAATTTCGATCGCCTGGGCATAGGAGAAGGGCGACAGGCATTGCGAGCCGACATGAAAGGTGAGGCAGGGTTGGGCGCCCGCCAATTGCACGCGCTTGAGCAGCTTGGAGGCGTCTTCCGGCCGGCAACCATACTTGCTGGACATTTCCAGCAGCGCGCCGCCCAGCTGCGCCACCAGCCGCACAAAGATGCGCAGCTTGGCGGGTTTGCCGATCTCAGCCAACAGCTTGTCCAGTTCGGCATCACTGTCCACAACAAAATCGGTGACGCCGTATCTTTCGAACGCCGCCTTGGCTTGGCCCGGCAGGCGCACCGGCGCCATGAAATGGCAGATCGCGTCCGCAAAAAGACTCTTCACGGTTTCGATCTCGCCCAGGCTGGCCGTATCGAAATGGCGGATACCGGCATTCCACAGATTGGTCAGCGCCACCGGATGAGGATTGGCCTTCACGGCATACAGCACATCGCCGGGAAAGCCATCGAGGAACTGTTTGGCGGCGGCGGCGAACTTT
>DATHLY010000041.1:0-7857 GCA_035487655.1 Rhizomicrobium sp.
CAGTGCGCCCGGTGTCAGGATCACGCCCGGCAGCAGATGGTTGGTCATATCGGCCGCCACCTCGTCCTGCGGTCCCTTGGCGCCGGCGGCAATGGCGCGGCCCGCCGCCGCCCAGATCGCATTGTGGCAGGCCATGAACAGGACCCCGCGCTTCATCAGCACCGGGATGGCGGGATCCTGTGCATCGCCGGCGCCGGCCATGATCAGGCTGTTGGTGGTGAACTTGCCGCCCGTCAGTTTCGCCAGGCCATATTTGTCCCAGGTCTCCTGATCGAACAGCGCCAACTGGGCGTCTCCTCGTGTCATGGAGACGGTGAGGAAATCCCGGTTCTTGAAAGACAAGGTCTGGCCGTTCAGGGCGTTGCGCATGAAGCCGGTCCAGCCGCTGGCGATGTCCTTGTTGTCCCAGACCTGGCGCGGGCCGCCACGATAGGCCGAGACTTCGCGGATGGCTGCATCGTCCCACGTATCGGGCGACTCTAGGACCAGCGGCACGCTCCTGAAATCGCGCTTGACCGGCAGGGCGGCCAATCGCGCCTGCAACGCGGCCAAGGTGTTGGTGCCATTGGCGGCGGCCGCGGGACTTGCCGCAAGGGCGGCCATACCCGCCGTCAGTCCCGAAAGTCCCCGGCGTGTGAACATGGCAAGCCTCCCGTCTTTTGGGCCCCTCTTTTGGAAAGTCTAGCCCGACGCTCAGAGCAAGCCCAGCGACTTAAAACTGGCATGGCCGCCGCGCCCGATCACCAGATGGTCGTGTACCGCGATCGAGAGCGTCTTGGCTGCCGCCACAATCTCTCGCGTCATGGCAATGTCCGACTTGGAAGGTGTGGGATCGCCGGACGGATGATTGTGCACCAGAATGATGGAGCTGGCGGTGAGTTCCAGCGCCCGTTTGACGATTTCGCGCGGATAGACCGGGGTATGATCCACCGTGCCACGATTTTGCACTTCGTCGGCGATCAGGTGGTTCTTGCGGTCCAGGAACAGGACGCGGAATTCCTCCTTCTCGGACCGCGCCATCGCCGCCGTGCAATAGTCCAGCAGCGCCGGCCAGGACGAAAGCGCCGGCCGCCCCAACACCTTGGTCTTGGCCAGGCGATGGGCGGCTGCTTCCACGATCTTGAGATGGTTGGCGACGCTTTCGCCCACGCCTTTGATTTCCATCAGCCGGACGCGGGGCGCCGAGATCACTTCGGCGAATGTGCCGAAGCGCGCCAGCAACGCCCGGGCCAGGGGCTTGGTGTCGCGCCGGGGCAGGGCCGCGAACAATGTCATTTCCAGCAGCTCATAATCGGGCATGGCATCGGCGCCGCCGTCGCGGAAACGAGCGCGCAAACGCTCGCGATGACCGGCGGAGTCCGTGTTCGCTGCATTTTTGTTGTTTGAGCTGCCGGCGGCGCCGTCGCTCGCTTCGCCGTCTTCGGATATCATGAAACGAGGGCGCTCCGAATACCGCCTTACAGATAAGGCGGCTTGTGCCAGCCCTTAGGTGACAGCGTGAATATCTCGACGCCAGTCTCGGTTACCCCAACCGCATGCTCGAACTGCGCCGACAGCGAGCGGTCGCGCGTCACTGCCGTCCAGCCGTCGGAGAGCACCTTCACGCCATAGCCACCCAGATTGATCATCGGCTCGATGGTGAAGAACATGCCGGGCTTCAAGACGATGCCGCCGCCGGGCTTGCCGTAATGCACGATATTGGGCAGAGCGTGGAACACCTTGCCCAAGCCATGGCCGCAAAAATCGCGCACCACCGAGCATTTCTCCTGGCCTTCGGCAAAGGACTGAATGGTATGGCCGATATCGCCCGTGGTGCCCCCGGGCTTGACCGCCGCAATGCCGCGCATCATGGCCTCATAGGTGATCTCCACCAGCCGCTCGGCCTTTCGCTTGACCTCGCCCACCGGATACATGCGGCTGGTGTCGCCATGCCAGCCGTCCAGGATCACCGTGACGTCGATATTGACGATGTCCCCATCGCGCAGCGGTTTGTCATTGGGAATGCCGTGGCACACCACATGGTTGATGGAGGTGCAGACCGTGTGGCGATAGCCGCGATAGTTCAGGCAGGCGGGAATGGCGCCATGGGCGACGATATAATCATAGGCCGCCTTGTCCAGGGTGGCGGTGGTGACGCCGGGCTTCACCAGCGGCACCAAAAGGTCCAGCACCTCGGCGGCCAGCCGGCCGGCCCGGCGCATGCCTTCGAAATCGGCCGCCTCGTGAAGGGTGACGGCGAAATGCGCCTTGCGGGCGGCGTCAAAAATCTCGGACTGGGATAGGATGGTCATGGATGCGAATATAATGGCGGCGGCGCCAAAACCAAACAGGAACCTGATGAGCTCTTTTGATGGCAAGAGGGGGGCCGCCGTCCTGGTGATCGGCGATGAGATCCTGTCAGGCCGCACCCAGGATACCAACACCAACCATATTGCCCGCTTTTTGGGGGTACTGGGCATCGACCTGAGGGAAGTCCGGGTCGTGGGCGATGTGGAAGCCGAGATTGTCGCCGCCCTGAACGCCCTGCGCGCCGTTTACGATTTTGTCTTCACCACCGGCGGCATTGGTCCCACCCATGACGACATTACCGCCGATGCGGTGGCCAAGGCCTTTGGCATTGGCATCAATTACCATCCGGAAGTGTACGCCATGCTCGAGGCGCGCTATCCGCCGGGAGAGTTCAATGACATGAGAAAGCGCATGGCCCGCATTCCCCATGGCGCCACGCTGGTGGCCAATCCGGTTTCCGCCGCGCCGGGATTTCATATCGGCAATGTCTATGTGCTGGCAGGCGTGCCAATGGTGATGCGCGCGATGCTGGAACAGATCGCGCCGGACTTGCCGCGCGGCCCCACGGTGAAAAGCATCACGGTGGAGGCCAATGTGCCCGAGGGCACCATCGCGCCCGGATTGGCGCAGCTGCAGAAAAATCATCCGGATGTGGCCATCGGCTCCTATCCGTTCTACCGCGAAGGCACGGCCCAGCCCTTCGGGGCGCAGCTGGTGCTGCGCAGCCGCGACGGTGGCGCTTTGGAGCGCACGACGCTGGCGCTGGAGGAATTGCTGCGCGGCCTCGGTGCTGCACCGCAGCGCATAAATCCGGCTGACAGTTCATCACAGAAATGACAGGCTCCCCCAAAATCATCACAAGACTCATCAAGGGGGACGTTCATGGACATCAAGAAACGGGATTTTCTTTTCGGCGCGGGCTTGGCGGCAGCCGCCGCCACCGATGCCCTGGCCCAGCCTACGAGGAACCCTGAAGGCGGCTATCCGGCCGGCGTTCCCAAGGCCACCGGCCGCAGCATGCTGGAAAGCCCGCACTATATCGGCACGGCCAGCAAGGGCTATGGCTTCAAGGCGAACTGGGCCCGCACCATGCCGATGGTTCCCACGGTCGATCCCAATTACAAGCCGCGCCGCATCAACAAGGCGATCGAGCTGTGGGAAGACAACCAGGTCGTCGCTTATGCCGAATTCGGGCCTTCCGGTGCGCCTGACACCTATGAGGAAGGCAAGCGCATGGCCAAGACCTATTGCGATGCCATCAATTACGAGATGGAGAATGACTCCTTCAACTTTTCGGAACTGCGCAGCTTCATGCAGGGCCTGGTCGATGGCGGTCCCACACCGTCCGGCCACCGCACGCCGATGGTGTTCGTCACCCTGCCGGCATGGGGCTTCGACGGTGCTTCGATGCGCGCCAATGTGTGGCAGATCCATCAAGCGCTGGCGGCGGGGGCGCATGGCGTGCTGATCTGCGAAATGGAATCGCCGGAAGCGGCCGAGATCGCCATTGCGGGCGGGCGCTATAAATGGACCTGGCCCGGCGTGGAGGAGCTTCCCATTGAAGGGGTGCGAGGCGCGGGCAGCCAGGCTTTCGCCGCGCATATCTGGGGCTTGAGCCAAGACGAGTATCTGCGTGTCGCCGATACCTGGCCGCACAATCCCAAGGGCGAGATCACCATGGGCTTCAAGCTGGAGAACCGCCGCTCCGCCATGGCGGCCGAGCAGTTGATGGCGGTGAAAGGCCTGGCATTTGCCGAGCCTGGGCCCAGCGACAATGGCTGGTCCCATCTGCAATGGGATGCGATCCGGGGGGATTTGACGCGGGAACAGCGCGCTGCTCTGCCGGCTTCCAAGCGCTTGGAAGAAGACCTGGAACGCATCCGCCTCGCAGCCAAGAAGAACAAGATCCAATGGCTGGGCGGTGGCCCGCCCGGCGCGACACCCCAGCAGGAGATCGACCAGGGCAGGCGCATGGGCCCCGCCACCGAGGAGAGGGCGCAGGCTGATCGCTTATATACCAAGCGGAAAATGCCCTATTGACGCGCTTGTTTTTTGCGTCGTGAGTTCGTCGCGCCTTCGCTCATGTACGTCTTGTACACATCGCTCGGCGCTCCTGCTCATCGGGCAAAATCCCGCGCGCTGTCTCTCACGCTCTATTCGAGCTTGAGGGCTTTTGCCGCCGTAGTGAAAGCGGTTTGCGCGTCTTTGCTGTCAGGAAAGGCCTTGCGGGCATCGGTCAACGCCTGCTTGGCCTTCTCTGTTTCGCCCAGCACCGTATAGGCGCGCATCAGTCTGACCCAGCCCAGCGCGTCATGCGGATCGGCCTTGAGCCGCGCCGCCAGCATTTCCACCATGGCGCGGGGATTGGGCGCCGTTCCTTGTCCGCCGGCCACGGCTTGCGAGGTCAGCATGGCCAGCCGGTCAACCAGAAGCTGATGCAGCGGCGACGTCACCGGCGTGTCGTTCAACAGGCTTTGCCAAAGTTGAATGGCGGCGGGACGGTCATTGTGCTCGACCTTGGCGAGCCCCAGATAGAAGCGCGCCGGAGCATTGTGGGGATCGACCGCCAGCGCCGCGGTGAAGGCTTCTTCGGCTTCCTGCGGCACCGCGCCGTTGTTGGCCACCACCAGCGCTTCGCCATAAGCGGCATCCAGCGCGCCATTGCCTTTGCCGGTGAGCTGGATGACTTTGGCAAAGGCCTTGGCGGCATCGCGCGGGTCGCGCGCGTCCATATAGGCCTGGGCCAGATAGGTCCAGGCGCGCGCATCCTGAGGATATTCCCGAACCCGCTGGATCAGATAGGGGATCAGGCCATTGACCTCATGGGTCTTCAGGCCAGCGGCCTGGCGCTGCGCCAGATGCGGGCGGCCCAAGAGGTAATAAGTGCCGCCGCCTACGCCCAGGACGAAAAGCGCCGCCGCCGCCAGAATCAGGGCACGCATTTTCCTGTTCTCGATGCGCCACAGCGGCACGGCCGCGAAGCCGATTGCAATCAAGGCGATCAGGACAAATCCGATGATGGGGACGGCGCTCACGCTTTATCCGTTTTCTTGGAGCCTCTGTATTTGTTGCGCACCAGCGCCACGATCATGCCGCGGATGGTGCGCACCTCCTGATCGCTCAGGCCGGAACGCATTATCATGGCGCGGATGTTGCGTACCATGGTTTCGCGCTTGGCGGGCGGAAACAGGAACTCGGCGGCGTCAAGTTCGCGCTCCAGATGTTCGAACAGTCCGGCCAATTCGGAGCGCGTGGCGGGGACCGCGACGGTCTGACGCGTGCGCACGGCGGGCGTCCTATCGGCGGATTTGAGCCATTCATAGCCCAGAAGCAGCACGGCCTGTCCCAGGTTGAGGGAGGAAAATTCGGCGGTCGGAATGGTGACGACGCCGTCGGTCAGGCTCATTTCGTCATTGTCCAGGCCGGCGCGTTCGCCGCCGAAGAAAAGTGCCGTTCGTGCGCCCGCCTTGCTCGCCGCCCGCAGCCGCCGCGCGGCGGCCTCGGGTGTATGAATTTGCTTCAGCACATCGCGCTCGCGCGCGGTGGTGGCCAAGACCAGGTTGAAGGGCGCCAGGGCTTCCCGGGCGGTGGGATAAATCTGCGCGCCCTGCAGAATGTCGCCGGCGCCTGCGGCCAGCGCCTGGGCCCTGTCACTGGGCCATTTGAATTGGGGGGCGATCAACACCAGTTCCGACAGGCCGAAATTCTTCATCGCCCGGGCGGCGGCGCCGACATTTTCCCCCATCTGGGGGTGGGAAAGTATGACAGACGGTGGGGTCATTTGGCGCTTTGACGGGCCGGTTTTGCCGGGCTAAACGAGGCCCGCTATAGCCTCTCCGGCCCCGATTTTCGAGCCCATCCCAAAAGGAAAGCCTGTCATGGAAAAGATCAAGGTCGCCAATCCGGTCGTCGAACTGGACGGGGACGAGATGACCCGCATCATCTGGGACCTGATCAAGAAGAAGCTGGTCCTGCCCTATCTGGACATCGACCTGCATTATTACGACCTTTCCATCGAGAATCGCGACGCCACCGATGACAAGGTCACGGTCAAGGCCGCCGAGGCGATCAAGAAATATGGGGTGGGCGTGAAGTGCGCCACCATTACGCCCGACGAGGCGCGGGTGGAGGAATTCAAGCTCAAGAAGATGTGGAAGTCGCCCAACGGCACTATCCGCAACATCCTGGGCGGCGTGATCTTCCGCGAGCCCATCATCTGCAAGAATGTGCCGCGGCTGGTGCCGGGCTGGACCCAGCCCATCGTGGTCGGCCGTCATGCCTTCGGCGACCAGTATCGTGCCACCGATTTCGTGTTCCCCGGCAAGGGCGTTCTCACCATCAAATTCGTGGGCGAGGACGGCAAGGTGATCGAGCATGAGGTGTTCAAGGCGCCGGGCGGCGGCGTCGCGATGGCGATGTACAATCTGGACGATTCCATCCGCGATTTCGCCCGGGCCTCGCTGAATTATGGGCTGGCGCGCAAATATCCGGTCTATCTATCCACCAAGAACACGATTCTGAAAGCCTATGACGGCCGTTTCAAGGATCTGTTCCAGGAGATTTACGACAGCGAATTCAAGTCCCAGTTTACGGCCGCCGGCATCACCTACGAGCACCGCCTGATCGACGACATGGTGGCTTCGGCGCTCAAGTGGAGCGGCGGCTATGTGTGGGCCTGCAAGAATTACGACGGCGACGTGCAGTCCGACACGGTGGCGCAGGGCTTTGGCTCGCTGGGTCTGATGACCAGTGTGCTGTTCACCCCCGACGGCAAGACAGTGGAAGCCGAAGCCGCGCATGGCACGGTGACCCGCCACTATCGCGAATATCAGAAGGGCAAGTCGACCTCGACCAATTCCATCGCGTCCATCTTTGCATGGACACGCGGCCTCACCCATCGCGCCAAACTGGACGGCAATGACAGGCTGGCCAAGTTCGCCCACACCATGGAAGAAGTCTGTGTCGCGACCGTCGAGCAGGGCTATATGACCAAGGATTTGGCTTTGTTGGTCGGGCCAGATCAAAAATGGCTGACGACGGAAGGGTTCTTGGACAAAGTTGATGAGAATTTGAAAAAGGCGATGGCTTGATCCGGACTGCTGTGTGTTGTTGCCGCGCCTGTTCAATCGCGGTCGAAGGTGAGCCGGTACTCAATGGCATCTGCCATTGCACAAGCTGCCGGCGGCGTACCGGCAGCGCGTTTGGGTGGTCGAGCTATTTTCCGGACGAGGCGGTGGTCAGCAAAATCGGCGAGATGGCTGTCTACGCCAAAGAGGGCGCAGCCGGTTACAATCGGTATTTTTGTGCCAATTGCGGCACGACGCTGTACTGGAAATCCTTCGGCTTCATGGCGGACTCAACCGGCATCGCAGGTGGATGCTTCGTGGAGAATCCGCTGCCCGCGCCCAATCTGTCTGCCCAGGACAAAGACCGTTGTGCGTGGCTCGACCTGCCGCATGACTGGACGAAGGTCTAGGCCGCGCAGACATTAAATGATGGGCATGTCCACCGCGCGAAACGGTTCACCGGACGCCCGCGTGCCGACGCCATGGACCGTAAGATGCCCGT
>DATHLY010000042.1:0-2501 GCA_035487655.1 Rhizomicrobium sp.
GGCTTTAATTTTCGCACGAGCGTCATCCGTGGCCTCCACCAGCGGCAGGCGCACGTCGGGCATGCACAGGCCTAGGAGCGAAGCGCCATATTTGGCGGGCGCAGGCGAAGGCTCGCAGAACATGGCATCGTGCAATGGCATCAACCGGTCCTGATAGTCCCGAGCCTTGGCGAAGTCGCCCGCAAGCGCCGCCGCCTGAAATTCCGCGCACAGCCCGGGCGCGACATTGGCGGTGACCGAGATGCAGCCCGACCCGCCATGGGCGTTATAACCCAGCGCCGTGCCGTCCTCGCCCGAGATCAAGTGCCAGTCCTTGCCACAGGCCAGCCGCTCGCGACTGGGGCGCATCAGGTTGGCGGTAGCATCCTTCACCCCGATGATGTTCTTGTGCCTGGCAAGGCGCGCCATGGTCTCCACCGCGATCTCGACAATGGCGCGGCCGGGAATGTTGTAGAGCAGGATGGGAATATCCACGGCATCGGCAATCGCCATGAAGTGGCGATACTGGCCTTCCTGCGACGGCTTGTTGTAATAGCCGGTCACCGACAGCACCGCATCGCACCCCACCTCCTTGGCGTGACGGGTGAGCGCGATAGCCTCGTCGGTGGCGTTCGACCCCGTACCCGCAATCACCGGCACCCGGCCTTTGGCTTCCTCGACGCAGATCTGGATCACCCGCATATGCTCGTCATGGCTGAGGGTGGGTGATTCGCCGGTCGTTCCGCAGGGCACCAGCCCGCTGGAACCTTCCGCGATCTGCCAGTTGACCAGCTTGCGGAACGCGGCCTCATCCACCTTGCCGTCCTTGAAAGGCGTGATCAGGGCGGGAATGGAGCCTTTGATGCGGTCGCGGATGCTGGTCATCTTTCTCGTCCGTTTCTGGTTGCGGTCATATTTTTGCCGGGCATGGCGCCCATTATGGCTCTGGCCCATTATGGCGGTGAATACCGTGCCCCGTCTAAGCCGATCCCGGTTTTTCAACAAGCCATTCGCCGAAATAGCGACCATGCCCTTTTTGCGCGCCTGCCTGCTTTCCACCGTCTTCGCTGCCGCCGCATTGGCACCAACTCTGGCACAGGACCAGCCCCAGGGGGCAGTTCGAAGCGGCGAAGTGGTGATGATGCAGCCCAGTGGCGCCAATGGTGTTACCAGCGAGGCTGCCCGCCCCAGCCGGTTGCGCCTATTGCCGGCTGCCGACCACGATCTCTTCATCCGTGCCTTCGACGCGGCATCGCGGGGCGATTGGGTAGCGGCGCGCAGCCTGGCGAGCCAGGGCCAGAACCCAACCGCCAAGCGCCTGCTGGAATGGCGCTATGCGCTGGACAAAAATAGCGGCGCGCGTTTCGACGAAATCGACGCGGCGATCAAAGATACCGATTCCAAAACAAGTGCCGGAACCTGGCCGCTGCGCGGCATGCTGCAGGCACGCGCCGAAGCCGCGATCACGCCGGACATGCAAGCCGCCACGGTCGCGGCCTGGTTCGCCGTCCGCGCGCCCAATTCCAGCATCGGCCCCGTTTCCAGCATTGGAAAAGTCCGGCTGGGCGAAGCGCTGGTGGCGACGGGCGACAAAGTGCGTGGCACGGGTTTGATCCGGGCCGGATGGATCGACGGCGATTTCGAACCCGACATCGAGACGATGATCGCGCAGAAGAACGGCGCCGCTCTGAACCCCGAAAGCGAGCGTGCCCGCCTGGATGGGTTGTTGTGGCGCCGCGAAATCACCGCCGCCAAGCGCCAGATCGCGCGCGTCGATCCCGCCACGGTCGACATCGGCAATGCCCGCATTGGGCTCGATAGCTACGGCCTGCCCAAGGCGCAAGCGCTGCTCGACAAGCTGACCAACAACCAAACCGCGATGACCGATCCCGGCCTGCTGTTCGACTGGGCGCATGCTTTGCGCCTGGCCGCGCGTGACCGTGAAGCCCATGCCGTGCTGATGCGGGTGCCCACGGGACCCATGGTCAAGGATCACGCTGCGCGCTGGTGGGCGGAACTGAACCTGCACGCCCGCGATGCGCTGGCGGCCGCCGATCCCAAGCAGGCGCTCGGCCTGGTCCAGCATGCCGGCTTCACCTCGGGCGACCAGTATGCCGAACAGCTATTCCTGGCCGGGTTCATCTCCTTGCGCTTTCTCAAGGACCCAGGCGCGGCGCTGACGGACTTTCAGAAGCTGGAAGCGGGTGTCTCGCGCCCGATCAGCAAGTCCCGCGCGCATTACTGGCAGGGCCGCGCACTTGAGGCGCAAGGAGACAAGGCCGGCGCGCTGGGGCAATACCGGCTGGCGGCCGCCTGGCCGGAAAGTTTTTACGGCCAGATCGCGCTTGCCCATATCGATCCCACCCCCACGCTCCATCTCAATGACACAAATGTCGAAGCGGCAGCCGCATCCGAACTGGACGCCGATCCCCTGATGCCTGAAATCAAGGTGCTGGCCGAGCTGGGACAGGCCGGCAGTCTGCGGCTGTTCGTGGAACGCGACGCCGAAGTCTACTCCTCGC
>DATHLY010000043.1:0-4303 GCA_035487655.1 Rhizomicrobium sp.
CACCAGCGCGGGCGCGGCCTGGGCGACACTGATGGCGCTGAGCCCCGCATCCTCGCAAATGCGGACAATGAAGCGCAGCAGCGCATCATCGCCCTGCTTGGCCGCCGCGATCGCCTTGGGCAAGAGCAGCATGCCCTTGGCATCGAGTTTCAAATCGCTGAATTTGGGCCGGTCCACCCGCCCGCACATGAGAACGTCCTGCACGCCATGGGCTTTCAGCGCCTTGATGATGCGTCCTGGTTCGCCCGGCGACAGGAATTCGTGGGAAAAGGCGTTGGTCCAATCCTCGATGACGCTGCCCAGCAGCGCGACGACATAAACCTCACGGCCGGCCGCTTTCGCCGCATGGGCCACCGCGCGCGGCAACGCGCCGCCGCCCGCAATGAGGCCAAGAACACTCACGCCTCGTCTCCGCCGCGCCGCCGCGCCAGGCACAATTGCTGTTTGGCGTCAGCCAGGATGAAATCCACCATCTCGCCCACTTCCGCGATATGGGCAAACTGCGCCCGCGCGGCGCGGGCCCGATCTGCCAGACTGCCGGCCGCACCGTAAAATACCGCGCGAAATGCCGCCCGCATGGCGTTGATGGTGTCGCGCGAAAGTCCGCGCCGTTTCAGCCCGATCAGATTGAGGCCCGCCAGTTCCACATGATCGCCGAACGCCATGGCATAGGGGATCACGTCGCGATTGACCCCGGTCAGCCCGCCGATCATCGCGCCCTTGCCGACCCGACAGAACTGCTGCACCGCGGCCAAGCCGCCGAAGATCACCTCATCGCCGATCTCCACATGCCCTCCCAGCGCCACCGAATTGGCGAAGGTGACGCCATCGCCCACCCGGCAGTCATGGCCGACATGGGAATTGGCCATGAAATAGCCCTTTACGCCCACTTGGGTCAGCCCGCCGCCCTTGCGGCTGCCGACATGCATGGAAACCATCTCGCGCAACACGCAATCGGAGCCGATCTCAAGCCGGCCTTCGGTGAAATCATTGCCGCGAATCTGGCCATCGCCTCCCAGCGCCACGCCGGGATATAGATCGCAACGCGCCCCCACATGGGTGATGCCGGTCAGCGAGATGTGCGAGCGCAGCCGCACGCCTTCGTCCAGTCGCACGCGAGCACCGACATGGCAGAAAGGACCGATTTCGACGCCCGACCCGATAATGGCGCCATCCTCCACCACCGACGAGGGATGCACGCTCATCCGGCGGTGCCGTCATGGATCATGGCGCTGTATTCCGCTTCGGCGCAGAGCTCCTCGCCGACAAACGCCTGTCCTCTGAATTTCCAAACCGGACCGCGTTGCGCAATCTTCTTCACCGGCATGCGCAAAAGAGCGCCTGGCATCACGGGCCTGCGAAAGCGCGCCTTCTCGATGGTGAGAAAATAGACCACCGTCGCAGCCTCCTCCTTCAGGCTATGCACCACCAGCGCGCCGGCGGTCTGGGCCATGGCTTCCACCAGCAACACACCGGGCATCACCGCCCGGTCGGGAAAATGGCCTTGGAAGAACGGCTCGTTGATGCTTACGGCCTTGTAGCCCGTGGCGCTTTCGCCCGGCACAATATCGGTAAGCTTCTCCACCAGCAGCATGGGAGCGCGATGCGGCAGAAGCTTCTTGATCTGCTCGACGTCCAATGTCGTGATGTCAGTCATTCTTATCCTGCTTGCGCTGCTTGGCCAGGCGCGCCAGCGCATGAATTTCACGGGCCCATTCTCTTACAGGTTTCGCGGGGGCGCCGCCATAATCCTGCCCGCCCTCCAAGAAAATGCTGGAGCCCGTCCCCGCGCGCGCTCCCAGCCGCGCCCGCGCGCCCACGCGCGTGTGATCGCCCAGGCCCACTTGGCCCGCCAGCACAACGCCATCTTCCAGCACGACGCTCCCCGCGAGTCCTGCCTGGCCCGCAAGCACGCAATGGCGGCCGATCTGGCAATTATGGGCGATCATGATCAGGTTATCGATCTTGCTGCCTTCGCCGATCACGGTGTCGCCCAGCGCGCCCCGGTCGATGGTGGTGGCCGATCCGATCTCAACGTCATCCTGCACGATGACACGGCCCAATTGCGGGACCTTGAGATAGTCCTCTCCCGTTGTCGCGAATCCGAAACCGGGCTGGCCGATCCGCGCCCCAGGCAAGATGATGACGCGATCGCCGATATAGGCGTGGCTGATGGAGACGTTCGCGCCGATCTCGCAATGGCGGCCGATTGCGACGCTTGGCCCGATGACCGTGTTTGGTCCAAGCCGCGTGCCGTCGCCGATCTCCGCGCCGGGCCCGATCACCACGCCCGGCGCCAGTTCCACATCGCGGCCAAGGCGGGCGGACGGCGAAACAGAGTCCTGTTGCGGCCAGCGTGGCTGGGAGTGTTCGGGATAAAATAGCGAGGCGACAGAGGCAAAGGCGCGGCCGACAGAGTCTACTTCCAGCACGATCATGCCCGCCGGCGCTGCGGGCCGCTTGCCACCTTCCCGCGTCAGGCACACGCCGGCTTGCGAAGCCGCGAACGTTTCCCGGTGCGCGACAGCGCCGGAAAAAAAAGTCAGATGCGGCGGACCGGACCCCGCCAGATCGGCCAGGTCAAGGACTTGATGCGCGCCGTCGGCCCCCTGCGGCACGCCAATCCCGACTTTCTCGCAAATCCGCGCCAGTGCGAAGGGCCCAAGATTTCTGAAGAAGCGGGGGTCGGCCATGGGCGATTCTTTGGCGCCTCAAGCGCTATTTCTTGGGAGCTGCCGGCGGAGGCGCGTTCAGGTTCACCTTGAAGGACGGCAGCTTCTGGTTCAGCCGGTTGATGGCTTCGCCGGTGATGTCAAAGCCGTTAGCATTGGCAAACACCACCGCCTGCTTGTCCAGCACCAGATTGGCGCCGCGCTCCTTCACCAATTGCTGCAGGATAGGACCGAGCGTTTGCTCCATCACCGCGCGAGCCTGGCCAAAGGCGACCTTGAGTTGCTCATCCTTGCGCTGGGCGGCGCCCTGCAGCGCCTCTTCCTTGGCGCGGAAGGCATCAAGGCGCTTCTGCTTCACATCGGGCGCCAGGATCGCAACCTGCTGTTGAAGGTTGCGTCCCTCCGCCTGCAGCGACTTGCCCTGAGCCGAGAGGTCGTTCTTGGCCTGGTTGGCATAGGTCTGCATCTGCTTGGCGATGTCCTGCCCCACCTTGGAGAACTGCATAATGGCGGCGCGGTCGATCACAACGATTTTGGCTTGGGGTGGATCGGCCAGCGCCGGCGTCATGAATATCGGCGCGGCCGGAAAGGCGAGGCCCGCAACTGCGAGCGCGAGGACAGTCTTCTTCATCTTAGTACCCTGTGGCAGTGCTGAAGTGGATGATCTGGGCTCTATCATAATTGGTTTTAACATAAGGCAGGCCGAGGTCGATCTGGACCGGACCGAATGGCGATTTCCATTGTACGCTGATACCGGCCGAGCCGCGGAAGGCCAGATTGTCCTTCACACAGGTTCCGATGCCGGAATATTGGGCCCCCGTACAGACCCGCGGCCCGCCCAGCGTATCCAACCGCCCCATAGTGCCGAAATCGGTGAACAGCGACAGGCCGATACCGTAGCTTTCCGGCAACAGCGAGGGGAAGCGCACCTGCGCCGTGCCGATGGCGCGCACCGTGCCGCCCAGGGCGCCGGTATTGTTGGGGGCGACGATATCGCGCGGTCCGATGCCGGCCAGGGCAAAGCCGCGGAAGGTGTCGCCGCCGTCGAAATAACGTTCGAAGAAGGGGACGGCGGCGCCGTTATAGCCGGTGATGTAACCGAGCCGCCCGCTCAGGCTACCGACAAGGGCGCCACCCAGCATTGGCGTATAGGTCGCGAAGTTGGCGTTGGTGTTGAGGAATTTGATGTTGCCGGTCACGCCGGCAAATTGCTGGCTGAAGGAAAAGGCCGAACCGCTGGTCGGCTTCCTGACATCGTCCAGGTCGTTATAGGAATAGGTGAAGGAGAAGATCGAACCGGAGGATGAGCCGGCCGCGAGCTGCACGTCCAAGGGCGCGCCGCCATATGGTCGCACATGAGAGATCAGATATTGATAGTTCAGCGACACCGAACTGTATTCCGAGATCGGAAAGCCAAGCCGCAGCACCCCCGCCGTCTGGCTGCTCTGGTAAGTCGCCTGGTCGAAATTGGTCTCGGTTTGGTAGATGTCGAAACCCGCCGCCAGTTCGCGGCCCAGGAAATAGGGCTCGGTGAAGCTGAACAGCGCCTGCTTGTTGATATAGGAGGCCGTTAGCGAGACGCGGAGATTCTGCCCGCGCCCGAACCAGTTGGTGTCGGTATAACTGACTTC
>DATHLY010000044.1:0-2840 GCA_035487655.1 Rhizomicrobium sp.
GTCGGAGGTGGTTTCTCCATCTTTGGCGGTGGCGAACAACACCGTGTCATCGTCCAGATAGCCGGCGTCGGTCTTGGCCTCCGGCGTCGCAAACCCGTCCGAGGCAAGAGTTTTTGCCTTAAGGTCATATTCTCGGATCACCACGGCGTCGCCGCCGCCGCGCGACAGCCGGATCAGGCAGCGCATTTCACCAGGGGAACATTCCGCGCCCTTGAAGACCCAGTTTTCCTTCTCGGTTTTCGCCAGCGCGTCCACATCCAGCAGAATCTCCCAGCGGGGCTGGGCGTTCTGATAGTCGGCGATGGAGGTCCGGCGCCAAATGCCCTTGGGATTGGCCGCATCCTGCCAGAAATTATAGACAAAGCCGTGGGACAGCGATCCCATGGGAATGCGGTCGGTGGCATCCAGGACTTCCAGAATGGAATCGTAATTCTTCTGGTAGCGCGGATCGTTCTTGAGCCTGCCCAGCGAGACGGCATTTTGTTCTTTCACCCAGTTGAGCGGCTTTTCACCATGCACATCTTCCAGCCAGGCAAATGTGTCAGCGGGATCTGATTGGGATTCGGGCACGGCAAAGGCTCCTGAGGCAAGGGCATAACCAAGCAGTGGGGCAAGCAGCAGGGCAAAAAGGTTCAAGCGCATGGGGTGGCCCAGAGACGATCACGGCAGGATGGAAATTTTCGCGGCCCCAGGCAATGGCAAATGCCGCCCTTGCCCACTATAACGCCCCTCCATGACCGCCTTTGTGAAGATGCACGGCCTGGGCAACGATTTTGTGGTGTTCGATGCGCGCGACACCGCGATCAATCTGGCGCCCATGCACGTCAAGACGATCGCCGACCGGCATTTCGGGGTGGGTTGCGACACGGTGGTGGTGATCCGCCCCGGCGGCGCCCAGGCCGATGCCAGCATCCTGTTCTACAATGCCGATGGCTCGGAATCGGAATCCTGCTTCAACGCCACTCGCTGCATCGCGCGACTTTTGATGGACGAGCGCGGCCTGGCGCGGGTCAAGCTGTCCACCAAGGGCGGCATGCTCGTTGGCCATGACGCAGGCAAGGGCTCGGTGATGGTGGATATGGGCCCGCCCCGGCTGGACTGGCGGCAGG
This sequence comes from Rhizomicrobium sp., assembly GCA_035487655.1. GTDB lineage: Bacteria > Pseudomonadota > Alphaproteobacteria > Micropepsales > Micropepsaceae > Rhizomicrobium. The sequence continues at coordinate 1,110 of DATHLY010000044.1, forward strand.
TCCCGCTCGCGAGCGAAGTCGATACCCTGAATTTTCCGCTTGATGTCGGGGGCTCCAGTCTGCCGGTTAGCGCCCTCTCCATGGGCAATCCACACTGCGTGCTCTTCGTGCCCGATGCGGAAAAAGCACCTGTGAGTCAATTGGGACCCAAGATCGAGACCCTGCCCTTCTTCCCCAACCGCACCAATGTCGAATTCGCGCAGGTGCTGGACAAGGAGCGGATCCGCATGCGGGTGTGGGAGCGCGGGGTGGGCGTGACGCTGGCCTGCGGCACCGGCGCCTGCGCCACCGCCGTCGCCGCCATCCGGCGCGGACTGACGGCGCGCAAGGTCGAACTTTTGCTGGATGGCGGCTCGCTCATCATCGAATGGCGCGAGGAAGACGGCCATGTGCTGATGACAGGCCCCACCGCCATGCCGTTTCGCGGCCGTCTGGAACTGGACAGGCTGTGAGCGATGACTGTTGAGGTCGTGACGTTCGGCTGCCGTCTCAACGCCTACGAAAGCGAGGCGATCAAAAGCCGCGCCGGCGAAGCGCAACTGCGCGACACACTCATCGTCAACACCTGCGCGGTCACGCAGGAGGCGGTGCGCCAGTCGCGCCAGGCCATCCGCAAATTCAAACGCGAAAACCCGTCACGGCGCATTATCGTCACCGGCTGCGCGGCACAAATCGAACCTCGCGCTTTCGCCGCCATGCCGGAAGTGGATGCGGTGTTCGGCAATCAGGAGAAGTTGACCGCCGGCGCCTATGCCGATTTCGGTATCCGCGCCGGCGAAAAAATCCGAGTCAATGACATCATGAGCGTGCGCGAAACCGCGCCCCAGATGGTGGACCATTTCGATGGCAGGACCCGCGCCTTTCTGCAGGTGCAAAATGGCTGCGATCACCGCTGCACCTTTTGCATTATTCCGTTCGGCCGCGGCAACAGCCGCAGCATAGCCCTGGGCGCGGTGGTGGCGGAGGCTCGACGCCTGGTGGAAAAAGGTTTTCCGGAGATCGTGCTGACAGGGGTCGACCTGACCTCCTATGGCGCCGACCTGCCGGGTGCGCCATCGCTGGGCCTGCTGGTGGAAAAAATCCTCCACCATGTGCCGGAGCTGAAGCGGCTCAGGCTGTCGTCTCTCGATGCCATCGAGGCCGACGCCGTCTTGATGCGCATGATCGCGGCGGAAGAACGGTTGATGCCGCATTTCCATCTTTCGGCCCAGTCGGGGGACGATTTGATCCTCAAGCGCATGAAGCGCCGCCATGCCCGCGCCGATGTGATCGGATTTTGCGAAACGGTTCGCCGCTTGCGTCCCGAAACCGCCTTCGCCGCCGATCTCATTGCGGGCTTTCCCACCGAAAGTGAGGCGATGTTTGAGAACAGCCTCAAGCTGGTGGACGATGCCGGCCTCTCCCGGCTGCATGTCTTTCCCTATTCCCCTCGGCCGGAGACGCCTGCGGCCAAAATGCCGCAGCTGCCGCGGGCAATCATCAAAGACCGGGCCGCGCGGCTGCGGCAAAAGGGTGAGGCCGCACTTCAGGCTCGGCTGGACGGCATGAAGGGATCGCGCCACATGGTGCTTGCGGAACGCGGCGGCATCGGCCGCACGCCCTGCTTCACGCCGGTGGAAATCGGTGAGGTGGCCTATGGCACCTTCCTGCCGGTTGCCACAACCGGCCGTCATGGCGAGCATCTGACAGGCACACCCGCTTGAGTATGAAGGCATGAGAACATTTGGCGAA
>DATHLY010000045.1:0-5028 GCA_035487655.1 Rhizomicrobium sp.
ACCTTGTCTTCGTAAGCTGGCCCGATACCGCGCTTGGTGGTGCCCAGCTTTTGAGAAGCCGCTTCCTCGCGCAGCGCGTCCAGTTCGCGGTGCAGCGGCAGCACCAGCACGGCATTCTCCGCCAGCACCAGGATATCGGGCGTTATCGTCAATCCGGCGGCGCCGACCCTGGCGATTTCCTCCAGCAGCGACCAGGGATCCACCACCACGCCATTGCCGATGATCGAGCGCTTGCCCTGCACCACGCCGGATGGCAGCAGCGACAGCTTGTAGGTCTTGTCGCCCACCACGATGGTATGGCCGGCATTGTTGCCGCCCTGGAAGCGCACCACCATGTCGGCGCGATTCGACAGCCAGTCGATGATCTTGCCTTTGCCTTCGTCGCCCCATTGGGCGCCGATCACCGTGACGTTGGCCATGAAAGATTCCGTACCCTGATTAATCGCTCAACCCGTGGGAGCACGGGCACGGTGGGGGTGTATAGCAGGTGTTGGGAAGTGTGTAAGGGACCATCCGCCGCAGAGGGCCCCCTTTCTATAATTTACCCCCATCCGTCACAGCTCAGGTCGGCTTGCGCCGACACTTCGCTGTGACACCTTCCCCCTTCCAGGCGCTTTGCGCCGAAGGGGGAAGGAAGCTGTCGGATGCTGAGAGTCGCTCCGCGGAATGCGTCGCTCGAGATTCCTCAATGCGGCTGATTAATAGAACACATCATACGCGACAGTTATGATCTCCCCACTCTCCTCGTCGATCAACAACGCATCACGGTCCACACGCACCCAGACCGCGCCAAAGGGCGGAGGCGGCAGGTCGTAATCGGCGAAGTCGATCAGCCAATAATCCCGCGCCCAGAAAGCGCCCGGCAGGAATTCGCCAAAGGCCCAGCGGTGGGTATACCAGCCGGCCGGGCGACGATAGGAGGGCATCTGGAAGCGGTGTGACGCCCGAAAGTCGCGGTGGTAGTCGCGGAAACCGCTGAAGTCGTGGCGCGGTCCGCCAAACTGCGGTGAGCGATAGTCGGTGCGCCCGTCGCGGTTGAAGTCACGATTGCTGTTGAAGGCGCTGCGATTGTCCGGACCACGTTGGTCCATGCGGCGGCCATTGTCGCCGCCCCGATACTGACCGCCAACCTGATCGCCGCGATTTGGCGGCGCCTGGATGGAAGCTTGCGGCGCCGGTCCGCGATTACGGTCACCGCGATCGAAGGCTCGATTCTGATCGCCGCGATTTGGCGGCGCCTGGATGGAGGCTTGCGGCGCAGGCGTTCGATTGCCGCGATCAAAGCCCCGGTTCTGATCGCCGCGACTTGGCGGCGCCTGGACGGCGAACTGCGGCGCTGGACCGCGGTCGCGGTTGCCCCGATCGGGATTCTGACTTGGCTGATTCTGAGGTTGCATGGCTGCCTGCGGAGCGGGACCCCGACCATGATCGCCGCGATCAGGATGCCCGCCTTGTGGCGGAGCCGGCTGGCTTGATTCTGCCTGCCCTCGGCCCTGGCCCTCAGATTCGTGGCCTCTGCCACGGTCGGACGGCGGGTCGCCCCAGGCGCACGGAGCAGCCAGAAGCAACGCTGCGGCGGAGATCAGATATTTTCGCATGATAGACCTCTGATATCTCTGTTGAGAGAGTAACCAGCGTCAACCGATTGAGTTCCCTTTTGTTCCCGCTGATCCTATGGTCGCCGCATGAGCAATTTTGTCATTCGTGCGGCAAAGCCTTCCGATGCGGCCTCGATCGTCTCACTGCTCAGCGAGTTGGCGACTTATGAAAAGCTGTTGGATCACTTCACCTTGACCGAGGACTTGGTGCGGCGCGACATGTTTGGCCAAGCCTGTCATTGCGAGATGGCTTTCCACCACGAAGAGCCAGTGGGGATCGCCGCCTGGTTCTGGACCTATAGAAGCTTTCGCGCTCTCAAAGGTCTTTATGTGGAAGATCTGTATGTGAGGCCCGCCTATCGCAGCCAGGGATTGGGCAAGGCACTGCTGGCTCATCTTGCGGCCAAGGCGCGGCAAGCGGGCGGATTTCTGGAATGGCAGGTCCTGGATTGGAATGCGCCTTCCATCGCCTTTTACAAAAGCCTGGGAGCCCGACCGTTGGAGAATTGGCGTGGCTACCGGCTGGAAGGTGAAAACTTGGACAGGCTGGCGTCATGAGCGAGATCGTGCTGGTGGTCGCAATCGCCAAGAATGGCGTGATCGGCAAGAACGGCGTCATTCCCTGGCATATTTCCGACGACATGAAGCGCTTTAAGGCGCTCACCCTGGGACATACCGTGGTGATGGGGCGCAAGACCTGGGACAGCCTGCCGAAAAAACCGTTGCCGGGCCGCATCAATGTGGTGGTGACGCGGCAGAAGGACTGGCAGGCGGAAGGCGCGGTAACCGCCTCCTCGCTGGGTCAGGCGACGGCGGGGACGTCAGGCACGGTGATGGTGATCGGCGGCGCGGAAATCTATGAGCGCGCCTTGCCCATGGCCTCTCGGATCGAGCTGACGGAAATTCATGAGGATATTGACGGCGACGCGCATTTTGACTTCGACCGCACCGGCTGGCATGAGACCTTGCGCGAAGAGCATGTCACGCCGGATGGCCTGCGCTACAGCTATGTGACGCTGACGCGATGATAGATGGGCTAACCATTACTCTCCATGGCCGGCTCAAGGCCGGCCATGGAGAGTTAGATTGAAATTATCCGCGTGTTGCAGCCAATTGCGCAGTCGCTATTCGATCACGATCTTCGGCGCGGGCCTTGAAGCACTTTCCAGCGCTGTCGCCACTTGCTTGGCGACATCCAGAAATGCCTTTGCCTCAGGACTGTCGGGTGCCGATACGCTGACCGGCTGGCCTGAGTCCGAGGTCTCGCGGATACGCGGCACCAACGGAATCTCGCCCAGGAAAGGGACGTGCAGCTTATCCGCCGTTTCACGCGCTCCGCCATGGCCGAAGATGGCATGGGCCGAGCCGCAATCAGGACAGATGAACATCGACATGTTTTCCACCACCCCCAGGATGGGCACCTGGGTCTTGTTGAACATGGTGATGCCTTTCTTGGCGTCGATCAGGGCGATGTCCTGTGGCGTGGAGACGATGACCGCGCCCTTCAGCGGCACGCGCTGGGCAATGGTGAGTTGTGCGTCGCCGGTGCCCGGCGGCATGTCGAGCACCAAGACGTCCAGCGGCGCCCAAGCGACGTCGTTGAGCATTTGGGTCAACGCGCTTTGCACCATCGGCCCGCGCCAGATCATGGCTTCGTCTTCCCTGACCAGGAAGCCGATGGACATGGTCTTGAGGCCGTGGCGGATGATGGGCAGCAGGGTGTGACCATCGCTCTCCGGCTTTTCGGTAATATTCAGCAGGCGTGGCAGCGAGGGGCCGTAAATGTCGGCGTCCAGCAGCCCGACTTTCAAACCTAAGCGGGACAGGGACAGCGCCAGATTGACCGCGACGGTGGACTTGCCGACGCCGCCTTTGCCGCTTGCCACCGCGATGATGTTCTTTACGCCGGGAATGCCGGCCGGACTTTGATTTTGGCGCGCCTGTGGCGCGCCGGGGGCCGGAGCCTGGCGATTCACGGCCGGTTTCGGGCGGTGATGATGCTCGTGCTGTGTCGCCGGTTGGGGATGATCCTCATGGGCGGTCAGCACCGCGGTGACGGACTTCACGCCTTTGACGCCCAGCGCCATGGCCTCGCAGATCTTGCGCAAGGGCTCGGACTGGGGCCCGCGCGCCTGCGGCACTTCCAACACAAAGCCGACATGACCGTCCTTGACCACCAGGCCCTGGACCATGTCCTGCTGCACCACGCTGCGCCCGCTGACCGGGTCTATGACCTGGTCCAGCGCTCTCAATATGTCTTCACGGTTTGCACTCATGGGCACCCGGATATAGCCCCCGTTCCCTGGGAATCCTAGTGGGCGAAAGACTTACCAAAAAACCACGATCCGGACGGGTTTTTGCCTGTTTGTTCCCTTGCTCCCTCATTAAACTGGCGGCGATTCCTCTCCTCTCGCGGAATGGACATGCTTGCCTTTCGAATTCTGTTCGCCCTCCTGGCATTTGCGATTGCCACACCAGCGCTGGCGCGGCCGGCGCCGGATTCCTTCGCCGACCTGGCCAACAAGCTGTTGCCCACGGTCGTCAACATCTCCACCAGCCAGACCTTGAAGGCGCCGTCACAGAACACCATGCCGCAACTGCCGCCCGGCTCGCCGCTGGAAGACCTGTTCAAGAATTTTCTGGGCCCCAAGCCCAACACTCCGCGCCATGTCACCTCGTTGGGATCCGGCTTCATCATCGATCCGTCGGGCTATGTCGTCACCAACAATCATGTGATCGAGGACAGCGACCAGATCACCGTCTCGCTGCAGGACGGCACCCAGATGCCGGCCAAGGTGGTGGGGCGCGACACCAAGACCGACCTTGCCCTGCTGAAGGTTGTGTCCAAGAAGCCGCTTCCGACCACGCATTTCGGTGACAGCGACAAGGCACGGATCGGCGACTGGGTGATCGCCATCGGCGATCCCTTCGGCATCGGCTCGACCGTGACGGCGGGCATCATCTCGGCGCGAAACCGCAACATCAATGCCGGGCCCTATGACGATTTCATCCAGACTGACGCGCCCATCAACCGCGGCAATTCCGGCGGGCCGCTGTTCGACATGGACGGCAATGTCATCGGGATCAATTCGCAGATCTACACGCCCAGCGGCGGCAGCGTCGGCATTGGCTTCGCGATTCCGGCCAACTTGGCGCGGGAGGTGACCGGCCAGCTGCGCCAGTTCGGCATGGCCCGCCGCGGCTGGATCGGCGTGCGCATTCAAGGCGTGACGGCGGAAATCGCCGAAGGCCTTGGCCTTCCCACCATACAAGGGGCGCTGGTGGCCGGCGTGACCGATGGCGGCCCTGCGGCACGGGCGGGCCTGGTGAATGGCGACCTGATCACCGCATTTGACGGCAAGCCGGTGCCCGACGACCGCGCCCTGCCGCGCATCGTGGCCGACACGCCCATCGGCAAGGCGGTGAACAT
>DATHLY010000046.1:0-10905 GCA_035487655.1 Rhizomicrobium sp.
AGGGCGTGCCACGGCCGGTGGTGAAGACATGCAGGTTCATGCCCGAGGCCATCTGCAAGGTGCCGCAGACGAAATCGCTGGCGGGGGTGGCGGCGAACACCAGGCCGCGGCTTCGCACTTTTTCACCCGGCGACAGCACGGCATTGATCGTGCTGGTGCCGGATTTGGCCACAGAGCCCAGCGACTTCTCGATGATGTTGGAAAGCCCGCCCTTCTTGTTGCCGGGCGTGGTATTGGCGCCGCGATCCACGCCGCCATTGGTCAGATAGTCGTCATACCAGCGCATCTCGCGCACCAGCGCCTCGGCCACGTCTTTTGTCGCGGCGCGCGGGGTGAGCAGATGGATGGCGTCGCGCACCTCGGTCACTTCCGAGAACATCACCGTGGCGCCGGCCCGCACCAACAGATCGGCGCAGAAGCCCAGCGCCGGATTGGCGGTGAGGCCGGAGAAAGCATCGCTGCCGCCGCATTGCATGCCCACGATCAGCTCGGACGCCGGCACGGTCTCGCGCCTGCGCTCGTTCAAGATCTTCAGCCGCGCCTCGACCTTTTCCATAATGCCGTCGATCATGGCGCCGAAGCCGACAAAGGCTTCGTCCTGTAACCGCAGGGTTCCACCCTCCTGGCCTTTTGGCAGCAGCCGTTCGGGCGCGAGCTTTTCGCAGCCCAGGCCCACCACCAGAACCTCTCCGCCGAAATTGGGATTGTTTGCCAGGTTCTGCAGAGTGCGGATCGGCACCACGGCCTGCGGCGCATTGATCGCCACGCCGCAGCCATAGGCATGGGTCAACGCCACCACGTCATCCACATTGGGATATTTGGGCAAAAGCTCGGCCTTGATGCGCTTCAGTGCGAATTCCATGGTACCGGCGACGCATTGCACGCTGGTGGAAACGGCCAGGATGTTCTTGGTCCCCACCGTGCCGTCGGCGTTGCGATAGCCTTCGAAGGTATGGCCGGTCAGTGGCTCCGGTTTCGGCGGCGGGCGGGTTGCCAACTCCAACTGGTCCAGCGGCGGCGCGGTGCCCATCACCACATTGTCTTCATTGATCCAGTCGCCGCGGCGGATCGCGCCCTTGGCGGTGCCGATCACTTCGCCATAGCGGATGATGTTGCCGCCATCGGAAATATCGGCAAGCGCCACCTTGTGGCCTTGCGGCACGAACTGATTGAGCACCAGGCCATCGGAAAATGCCGTGCCCGCCGGCAGTCCCAAGGCGTTGACCACGATCGCCACATTGTCACGCTTGTCCACCTGGATGCGGCGGGGCGGTTCGTGCGGCACTTTGTTCTGGATGTTCATGGGCGCGGACTATAGCACCCGACGACGCAATATTGTTAGCGAACCAGGCAGGGGCGTTTGGGATCGAATTTCCAACCCGGAATCAGGAACTGCATGGCCAAGGCATCGTCGCGCGCCCCCAGATCCAAGGATTTGTAGACGCCATGCGCCTTTTCGACTTCGGTCATGTCGATCTCCACGCCCAGCCCGCCGCGCTTGGGGACTTGCACCAGGCCACCCTTGATCTGGAAGGGCTCTTTGGTGAGCCGTTGCCCATCCTGCCAGATCCAGTGGGTGTCGATGGCGGTGATGTTGCCGGGCGCCGCCGCGGCCACATGGGTGAACATGGCCAGCGAGACGTCGAAATGGTTGTTGGAATGCGAACCCCAGCGCAAGTTGCGGTCGGCACACATCTGGGCGACGCGCACACTGCCGCGCATGGTCCAGAAATGCGGATCCGCCAGCGGGATATCCACTGAGCCCAGGTCGATGGCATGCACCATCTGCCTGGCGTCGGTGGCGATCATGTTGGTGGCGGTGGGAAGCCCGGTGGCGCGGCGGAATTCCGCCATGATCTCGCGGCCCGAATAGCCGCCTTCGGCGCCGCAAGGATCCTCGGCATAGGCCAATATGTCGCCGCGGCCCTTGCAAAGCGATATGGCTTCCTTCAGCGACCAGGCGCCGTTGGGATCCAGCGTGATGCGGGCCTTGGGAAAGCGTTGCGCCAGGGCTTCAATCGCCTTGATCTCGTCGCGGCCATCCAGCACGCCGCCCTTGAGTTTGAAGTCGTTGAAGCCATAGCGCTCGTAAGCCGCCTCCGCCGTGCGCACGATCGCCTCGGGTGTGATCGCCTCCTCGTCGCGCAATTGCATCCACGCATCACCCTTCTGGCCGCCGCGATAGGGCAGGGTGGTCTTCTTCCGGTCACCGATGAAGAAGAGATAGCCCAGCATCTCCACCCGGTCTCGCTGCTGGCCTTCGCCCAGCAAGGCGGCCACAGGCACGTCCAGATGCTGGCCAAGCAGGTCCAAAAGCGCGCATTCCAGTGCCGCCTGGACATGCACGGTGGTGCGCAGGTCGAAGGTTTGCAGGCCGCGCCCGCCCGCATCGCGGTCGGCGAAGCGCTGCCCTACCTCGCTCAAGATATTGTTCCAGGAGCCCAGGCCCTGGGCGATCACCAGGTCACGACTGTCTTCCAAGGTCTGACGGATCTTCTCGCCGCCCGGCACCTCGCCCACGCCCGTATTGCCGGCGCTGTCGCGCAGGATCACCAGATTGCGCGTGAAATGGGGGGCATGCGCGCCGGACAGGTTCAGCAGCATGCTGTCCTGCCCCGCCACCGGAATGACTTTCATCTCCGTGACGCGCGGCGCGCCGGTCACTTGTCCAGACATGGAAATTCCTCAGATAATTCTTAGACGGGCCTCAACACCACGCGCTTGATCTCGCCGGCGATCACGCCATAGCCGATCATGGCGACAATGGAATGGGCAAACAGGAAGACCAGCGCCATGTCCCATGATCCCGTCCCATCCAGGATGTAACCGATGGCGATAGGCGTGAAAATGCCGGCGGCATTGCCGAACAGATTGAAGATGCTGCCGGAAAGACCGGTGGCCTCGCGAGGTGAGACATCGCTCATCACCGCCCAACCCAGCGCCGCGACGCCCTTGCCGAAGAAGGCGACGGTCATGAACAGCATGATCATGGCCTGGCTGTCGGTATAGTTGCACAGCAGGATGGCGCAGGAAATCACCAGTCCGATGAGGATCACGGTTTTGCGCGCCTTTGACAGCGCCGCGCCCCGTTTGAGCAAGAAATCAGAAACGATTCCGCCCAACACGCCGCCGACAAAGCCGGCGATCGCCGGACCGGCGGCGGCGAAGCCGGCGCCGAACGAGCTCATGTGCCGGGCCTCGCGCAGATAGATGAAAAACCAAGTCGTATAGAAATAGGTCAGAGCCGTGATGCAATACTGCGCCAGATAGATACCCAGCAGCATGCGGTTGGCCAGAAGCTGGCCGACAATGCCCCAGCGGATCGGCTGCGGCGCGGTCGCCGGCCGGTCCAGATTCACCAAGGCGCCATTGGCTTCGATATAGTCATATTCGCGCTTGGAGATATGTTTGTGGCGCGCCGGCGATTGCACCACGCCCCAGAACAGCGCCGCGCCGGCAAGGCCGATGGCGCCCATCGCCGCGAACACGCTGCGCCAGCCATACTCCTGCGCGAGCCAGCCCATCAGGGGCGTGAAGGCCACTACGGAGAAATATTGGGAAGAGTTGAAGATGGCGCTGGCGGTGCCGCGCTCGGAATTGGGAAACCAGTTGGCGACAATGCGGGCATTGGCGGGAAAGCTAGGGCATTCCGCGAAGCCCAACGCCAGACGCAGCATGAACAGGCTGATCATCATTGGCACAAAAGATATGTAAGACACAAAAGCCTGCAGGCCGGTGAAGAGTGCCCACAGCGTGATCGACCAGAGATAAACCGGGCGCGAGCCATAGCGGTCGAGCAGGCCGCCCCCGGGAATCTGGCCGATCACATAGGCCCAGGCGAAGGCCGAGAAGATATAGCCCAGCTGGACATTGGTGAGATGAAATTCAGCAGCGAGCGGCTTGCCCGCGATGCCCAGGGTGGCGCGGCTGGCATAGTTGATCGAGGTGATGATGAACAGGACAGCGATGATCCAGAAACGGATATGGCTGTTGCGTGTTTCCACGGTGGTATCCGTCATGCTTGCTCCCATCCCCGAATAGCCGCTGACCGGCTTTATTGGCCTGAAATAGGCACTTTGGTTCTATGGGGATCAGCTTGGCCCGTCCAAGCCAAAGGTTCAAGCGATCAATGCGGGAACTGGATCGCCGTATCCGGCAGTTCTGCGAGCGCCTCCAGGTCCTCGAAGGATTGGGGCCGCAGCAGATCGAGAAACGCCCCCAGCGCTGGATTGTCATTGTCGCTGCGCCAAGCAGCGAACAGCTCGACCGGCGACACTGGCTCCGTTTCCACGGGACGGAAATGCACGTCGTCAAAATGCAGCGACTGGGCCGCTTCCGGCACCAACGCTGCGCCAATCCCGGCCCGCACCAGGGCCAGCATGGAATGGATCTGGCTGAGCGACTGGATGGCGATGGGTGTTACGCTGGCGGCCTCGAACAATCCGGTCAGCATGTCGTAGAAATAGCGCGCGCCGTCGGCCGCATACATGATCAAAGGCTGACGGTCGAAATGCTTCAAGTTCAACGTCGCTTCGGCCAGGCGCGGATCGCCCACCGGCAATGCCGCCATCAATCGTTCTTCGGTCACCTTGAGGGTGGTAAATTCGGGCCGCGCGATGGGCGGTCTCAACAATCCGATATCGATCCGGCCGGTGACCAGGCTTTCCACCTGCTCGGTGGAGACCATCTCCTTCAGCGCCACATCGATATTGGGGGCGTGCGAGGCGCGTTGCAAAAGCAGGCTGGGCAAAAAGCTGTAGCCGCTGGCGGCGGTGAAGCCGAGTGTGATGGTACCGGCCTCGCCGCTGGCGATGCGGCGGGTGGCCAGCGCCGCGCTTTCGGTGAGCCTCAAGATGCGGCGCGCCTCCAGCAGGAAGACACGTCCGGCAGGCGTCAGCTTGACGGCGCGGCTGGTGCGGTCCAGCAGCTTGACACCGAGCACGTGCTCCAAAAGCTGTATCTGCCGCGATAAGGGCGGCTGGGTCATGTTCATGCGTGCCGCGGCACGGCCGAAATGGAGCTCTTCCGCGGCGGCGACAAAGCAGCGGAGTTGCCGAAGCTCGAATTGCGACCAGAAGGATGGGCCTTTCATGGCCCGCACCCTATCGTGGGACGCGGCTCACCTCAAACCGGCTTAGCCGTGTCGATCAACCGCCTCAGCCGCGCGAACTGATCCGGGCTCAACTCCGTCAATGGGCTGCGCACCGGCCCGGCACTCCTGCCGATGGCGGTCATGCCGGCCTTGACGATGGACACGGCATAGCCCTTGCCCTCATTACGGATGGCGATATAGGGCAGCACGAATTCCTTCAGCCCCTTCATCACCCGGGCATGATCCTTGGCGCGCACCGCGTCATAGAAGGACAGTGCCCATTCCGGCAGGAAATTGTAGATGGCGGAAGAATAAGTGGTGACGCCCATCTCCAGAAAGGGAAGGGCAAACGTCTCCGCCGTGGGCAGGCCGCCTACATAGGTCAGCCGGTCGCCCATCTTGGAATGGACCCGCATCATCAACTCGATGTCGCCCACGCCATCCTTGAAACCCACCAGATTGAGATTGCGATCGCACAATTTGGCGAGGCTGTCTTCGTTCAAGATGGCATTGTCGCGGTTGTAGACAATCACGCCGATCGAAGTCGCCCGGCAGACTGCATCGACATGAGCCATCAAACCTTCCTGCGACGGCACCATCAAATAGGGCGGCAAGAGCAGCAAGCCGTCGGCGCCCGCGGCCTCAGCGGATTTCGCCAGCTGCACGGCGATGGCTGTGCCATAGCCGCAACCTGCGATCACCGGCGTTTGGCCCTTTGTTTCCTTTACCGCGGCGGCCACCACCGCGCCGACCTCGGCAGGTGTAAGCGAGAAGAATTCGCCGGTGCCCCCGGCGGCGAAAAGGCCGGTCAGGCGTTTGAAGCCGAGCAGCCAGGCGCAATGTTCGCGATAGGGACCTTCCTGGAACCGGAAGTTCTGGTCGAAATGGGTGACGGGAAAGGACAAGAGGCCCTTGGCAAGGATTTTTGCCATCTCCTGCGGTGACATCTTGCTCACAACTTCCTCCGGCCTTTTTCTGCTCTTGTGGCCAAATTAAAGGTGGGGTTCTAACCGGTCCAAGCCAAACTGGCTATCGACCGATGCGGTTTTTGCATGGGCATGCTAGGACTTATCTCGGCATAATTGGGGAAACCGGATGAACCGCAGGGACATTCTTAAGGGCGCGGGGGCCAGCATGATCGCAAGCCAGTTGCCGGCCCAAGCCGCCGCCCCCGGTCACTGGGACCGCGCCAAGTTCGAACAGGCCGCCAAGGTGATGGCGGACTGGATCGCCGACGGCCGGGTGCAGGGTGCTTCCATCCTTGTGACGCAGGGAAGCCGTCAATTCGCCCGCAATTTCGGCAACGCAAAAGGGACGGAGCCGGTCTTCCTGCTCGCGTCCATCACCAAGCCGATGACGGCGGCGGCGGTCATGAGTTTGGTGGATGCGGGCGCGCTGTCGCTGGATGACAAGGCGGTGAAGTTCTTCCCCAGTTTCACCGGCGAGGGGCGTGAGACCATCACCATCCGCAATCTTTTGACGCATACCGGCGGCCTGCCCGACATGTTGGCCGATGACGAAATGCTGCGCGAGCACCATGCGCCCTTGTCGGATTATCGCGAAGGTGCGCTCAAGGCACCGCTGAAATTCGCGCCGGGCTCGAAATATTCCTACTCCAGCATGGGCATTCTGCTGTCGGCGGAAATCGCCCAGAAGATCAGCGGCAAACCCATTGCCGATATCGTGGAAGAGAAAGTGTTCAAAAAGCTGGGCATGCGCCGTACCGGTTACGGCCTGCGCGGCCGGGCCAATGCGATGACCGTCGCGAGCCAGGCCGCGCCCGCCATGACCGAGGCGGGCAAGAAAAGTTGGAACAGCTGGAACTGGAACAGCGAATATTGGCGCAACCTGGGGGCGCCCTGGGGCGGGGCGCTGGGCTCCGCCGCCGACATCAGCCGTTTCTATCGCGAATTCCTGGAACAGCGCGGCACGATCCTCAAATCCGCCACCGAGCAGTTGATGATCGCCAACCAAAGTCCGCCCGGCGTAAAGGCCAGTGGACTCGGCTTTGACCTGCCGCCCAGCGTGGGGGCGCCCGCTTGCGGCCCGCGCACCTTCGGCCATAACGGCTCGACCGGCACGCTGTCCTGGGCCGATCCCGATACCGGCACGATTTGCGTGGTTCTCACAACCCTGTACGAGGCAGCGGTGCGCCCGCATCCCACCCATTTGGTGTCGGAGCTGGTCGCGCAGGCAGTGGCGGCAAAGGCCTAGGGACCGAGACCCAATGCCGGAGACGGATCAACAACTTGTCATGGCCCACCACCCCGGTCCGCGCGAAGCGCGGCCGGAGTGTAAACTCCGTGTGGGCCATCCCGTTGGATCCGCGACTCTCTTGAAAGTAGCACGCTGGCATCATCTGGATGGCCCGCAATCGCGGGCCATGACAGTTTGATTGTGACTCCTATCGAGCATAGGCGCCGGGGCTGATCATTTCCTCGCGGCGCGGGCGCGCTGATCCAGATATTCCTGCACTGCGGCGTGGCTGACGGGCAACTTGTCGATATTGTCCTTCATCCACTGGGTGAAGTCGGCCTCGATTTCCGGCGTCCAATCCCGGTCGATCTGGCCGGCCGTGTATTTCTGTTCCCTGAGACGTTGATGCCCGAAGATGTCGTGCAGGCGGGTCTGTTCGGAATCCTGCACCACCTTTTCGGCCAGCTGCGGGGGAATGAAGATCACCCCACCGTCGCGCCCTAGCACCACGTCGCCCGGCATCGCTGCGGCATGGCCGATGCGGGTAGGGCCGTTTATGGCAACCATAGTGGAATTCACCGGCCGGCCTTCATCGCCGATGCGGCCGTAATGATGAGAGGGATCATAGGCGCGCACAAAGGCGATGAAGTTGGGCAGCTCCTTGAGGCCGTTGATATCGCGAATGGCGCCGTCATAGACGATGCCGTTGCCGGAGCGGGCATAGATGGCGTTACCGACATTGTCGCCGATGGAAGGACCATTGACCTTCAATCCGAAATGATCGCTGACATAGACGTCGCGCGGCTGCAGCATGTCCACCGGCCATGCATTGGGCCCGCCTTTGCGTCCGTCCACCTTGCCATCCGCCTCGATCACTTTTTGCAGATCCAGCCGGCCGGGAATCCAGGTCGAAGTCAGCGCCCTGCCCACCAGGATCTTGTCGGGAAAGAGGGTGAACCAGCCGTCTTCATATTGTTGTTCATATCCGGCAAAGCGCAGCGTCGCCCACGCTTCCTCCAACGTGACGCTTTTCATGCGGTCGAGGATCGCATCCGGCACCTTGGGACGGCCGTCGGGGAAGCGCTCGCCTTTCCATTCCGGCGTGTCGTGGATCACTTCCTCGCGCGGCAAAAAACCCTCATGCGCCAGGGCCGGTGTTGCAAATGCGAATGCGAGCGCGCAAAACCAGATTTTCATAATCCCTCTCCCCGAACTTCGAAACCATGACATGAAGACGGAATAATCCCTCACCCTTATAGAGGCGCAAGCGAAAGAAACCGATGCTCAACCATTGACGCCCTTCTGCCGGGCGAGGTCGAAGATTTGCGTCATGGGCATCCATTTCTGGCCCGGCGCGGCATGGGGCAGGGCCTTCTGGAAGGTCCACATCAGGCTTTCCCATTCGTCATGTTCGGGGGGGATGTTACGGGCGCGGGGATAATCGTCGGCCACGGTGGCAATCATCACCAGCCGAGCGCCGGTGCGCCAAATTTCCATGCCTTCGATGCCTTGAACATGGATGTCGTCAACGATCTTCGGCCACACCCGCCCCGGACGATGAAATTGCTCATATTCCGCGATTTTTGCGGGGTCATCGACCAGGTCCAAGGCAAAACAAAGGCGTCGGCTCATTTTGTTGCTCCTCGGTTCTCGCTTTGGACTATAAATGCGCTTTCGGGCTTTTGAGGAGTTTTCATGGCGTCCTTTCTGAGACTTCATCCGACCGACAATGTCGTGGTCGCGGTGAACGGGCTTTCACCCGGCGACATCGTGGACGATGTGAAGATCATCCGGCGCATTCCTCCAGGCCACAAGGCAGCGGTGCGGCCCATCAAGAAGGACGAGCCCGCGCTCAAATTCGGCCAGATCATCGGTTTCGCCACCCAAGACATCGCGCCCGGCGACTGGGTGCATGAGCACAATATCGGTTTTCATGCGGTGGACCGCGATTACCAGTTCGAAGTGGATGCCCGCGACCCGGCGCCGCTGACCGGCGCGACCTTCCAAGGCTTCCGACGCTCAAACGGCAAATACGGCACCCGCAATTACCTGGGCATCCTCACATCGGTGAACTGCTCCGCCACCGTGGCGCGGTTTATCGCCCGCGAGGTGGAGAAACGCGGGCTGCTGGACGATTTTCCGGAAGTGGATGGCGTGATTCCGCTGGTGCATGGCTATGGCTGTGGCATGGACAGCAAGGGCGAAGGTTATGAGGTGTTGAAACGCACCCAATGGGGCTATGCCGCCAACCCAAATATGGGGGCGGTGCTGATGGTGGGGCTGGGGTGCGAGACCTTCCAGATCGCGCGCTGGAAGCAGGCCTACAATATTGCCGAAAGCGACACCTTCCGCTCGCTCACCATCCAGGATTCCGGCGGCACGCAAAAGGCGATCGAAGCCGGCATCGCCGCGGTGCGCGATCTATTGCCGGCGGCCAATGCGGTAAAGCGCGAGACCGCGCTGGCCTCCGAATTGATGCTGGCGCTGCAATGCGGCGGCAGCGACGGCTATTCCGGCGTCACCGCCAATCCGGCGCTGGGCGCAGCGGTGGACCTGCTGGTCGCTCATGGCGGCACGGCCATCTTGTCGGAAACCCCGGAAATTTACGGCGCCGAGCATCTGCTCACCCGCCGTGCCGCGCCCGAAGTGGGCAAGAAGCTGATCGAGCGCATCCGCTGGTGGGAGGATTACACCAGCCGCAATGCCGGCAGCATGAACAACAATCCCTCGCCAGGGAACAAGGCGGGCGGACTCACTACTATCCTGGAAAAGTCGCTGGGCGCCGCCGCCAAGGGCGGCACCACACGACTTAAGGCGGTGGTGGAATATGCCGAACCGGTCACCGCCAAGGGCTTCGTCTTCATGGACACGCCGGGCTATGACCCCGTTTCGGCGACGGGACAGGTGGCGGGCGGCGCCAATATCCTCTGCTTCACGACAGGTCGCGGTTCGGCCTATGGCTGCAAGCCCACGCCTTCCATCAAGCTTGCCACCAACACGCCGGTCTATGAGCGGATGATTGACGACATGGACATCAATTGCGGTGATGTGCTGGATGGCGTCTCCATCGCCGACAAGGGCAAGGAGATTTTCGCCCACATTCTCAAGATCGCTTCCGGTGCGCGTTCCAAGTCGGAAAAACTGGGTTATGGCGATGCCGAATTCGTGCCCTGGCAGATCGGCGCGACCATGTAGCGCCCCGCCCTGATTTCCGCTTAGAGTGCGGAAAACACAGAAGGGGCAGGGATGTCGAAGCTTCCAGTGGTTGAGAAACGCTATGTCGTAGCGTTTGCGCTGACGGCTACCCTGTTCTTCTCCTGGGGCCTCGCCTCGCAATTCAACGATCTGTTGCTGCATCATTTCCAGAAGGCGCTGGATTTGACCCGCACCCGCGCCAGCTTCACCCAGTTCGCTTTTTACATCGGCTATTTCTGCGCGCCGCTGCCGGCCGCGATGATCATCCGCCGTCTGGGTTACAAAAGATGCATGGTAATCGGGCTGGCCATGTATGCCGGGGGCGCCTTCCTGTTCGTGCCGGCGGCGCATTTGCGCATCTATGGCATCTTCCTGGTGGCGCTCTACATCATCGCTTTTGGCGCGGCGTTTCTGGAGACCAG
>DATHLY010000047.1:0-3257 GCA_035487655.1 Rhizomicrobium sp.
CCCGCCAGGCGTTGGGTCGCCTGGGCCAGCACGTCCTCGATACGCTTTCCGCTGCCGGACATGCGGGCTTCGATGGCGATGCGTTCATCGGGGGCCAATTCGCCAATTTCGAGGAGTCCGTCCACAAACAGGCGCAAGCCCTTTTCCGTCGGGATACGGCCGGCGCTGGTATGCGGGGAGTAGAGCAGACCCATGGCCTCCAGGTCGGCCATCACGTTGCGGATGGAGGCGGGCGACAAGGCATGCGGCAGCCGCTGGGACAAGGTGCGCGATCCCACCGGCTCGCCGCTGGCCAGAAAGGCATCCACCAAATGGCGAAAAACCTCGCGCGGGCGGTCGGTAAAGCCCTGGGGCACGACGATGGGGGTACGCGGGTCCAAACTCAAGCTGTTGAAAATCCTATAAAATTTGTATTGCGGTTGCGCGCGGGGCGTTACCGCCTGTAGGTAACGCGCACAAGTTAGCAGACCGATATATGAGGCTCCATGCGCCCTTCAACTCGCGCCCCCGATCAGATGCGGGCGATTTCCCTGACGCCGGGCTTTTCCCGCCATGCGGAAGGGTCCTGCCTGGTCAAGTTCGGCGACACCCATGTGCTGGTGACTGCCAGCCTGGAAGAAAAGGCGCCACCTTTCCTCAAGGGTTCGGGCAAGGGCTGGGTCACGGCCGAATATGGCATGCTGCCACGCTCCACCCATGATCGCATGCGGCGCGAGGCGGCGGCCGGAAAGCAGTCCGGCCGTACCCAGGAGATTCAGCGTCTGGTGGGTCGCAGTCTTCGCGCGGTGTGCGATCTGCCGGCTTTGGGCGAACGCCAGATTACCATCGACTGCGATGTGCTGCAGGCCGATGGCGGAACGCGCACCGCCGCCATCACCGGCGGCTATGTGGCACTCAGCCAATGCCTCGCCTTTATGAAGAAGACCGGCTTGGTGACTTTGCCGGTGATCAAGGATCATGTCGCCGCCGTCAGTTGCGGCATCGTCAAGGGCGAAGCGGTTCTGGACCTCGATTATGACGAGGATTCCACCGCCGAGACCGACGCGAATTTCGTGCTGACCGGCGCGGGCGGATTGGTTGAAATCCAAGGCACCGCCGAAGGCGCGCCCTTCACCGAGGACCAGCTGGTGGCGCTGCTCAAGCTGGCGCGCAAGGGTATCGGCGAATTGGTGGAATTGCAGAAGCAGGTGCTTAATCCATGACACGGAAACGCCCGTGAGATTACCGCGCGGCACCCAGCTGGTGGTCGCCTCCCACAATGCAGGCAAGGTGCGCGAGATCAAGGCGCTGTTGGGCCCGCACGGCATCGAAGCGATCAGCGCGGGATCGCTGGGCCTGCCCGAACCGGAAGAAACCGGCGCCACCTTCGCCGCCAATGCCGAGATCAAGGCGATAGCCAGCGCCAAGGCCGGCCGCCATGCCGCGCTGGCGGATGATTCCGGACTTTGCGTGGACGCTTTGGACGGCGCGCCCGGCATCCATTCGGCGCGCTGGGCGGGGCCGACCAAGGACTTCCGCATCGCCATGACCCGCGTCCATGACGAATTGCGGCACAAAGGGCTTTCCACCAGTGCGGCAAAATTCGTTTGCGCCTTATGCGTTGCGCTGCCGAGCGGCGAGCACCGGACTTTTGAAGGCGAAGTGCATGGCCATCTGAGTTTCCCGCCGCGCGGGGACCACGGCTTCGGGTATGATCCCATCTTTGTGGCGAACGGCATGGAAGAGAGTTTTGCCGAGATCGATCCCGCGAAGAAACATGCCATGAGCCATCGCGCCAGGGCATTCGAAAAGCTGCTGCATTCCGGAATCTTTGCCGAGAGTTTTTGACTTGAGTTTCGGTATCTACATCCACTGGCCTTTCTGCGCCGCCAAGTGTCCCTATTGCGATTTCAATTCCCATGTCCGCGTGGCCGTCGACGAAGACGGCTGGCTGGACGGGGTTGTTTCCGAGCTGCAATGGGTTGCGGATAACCAGGCGGCAAGGCCGGCGGTGGAAACCATTTTTTTTGGCGGCGGCACGCCGTCGCTGATGCGCGGCCGCTCGGCGGGCCGGGTGCTGCAAAAGATCGCCGCGCTGTGGCCGATGGCCAATGACGTGGAAGTCACCCTCGAAGCCAATCCCGCCAGCGCCGATGCGGCGCGCTTCGCCGATTATCGGGCCGCGGGCGTCAATCGCGTTTCCTTGGGCATACAGGCCTTGAACGATCCCGACCTCAGGAAGCTGGGCCGGCTGCATGATGTGGCCGAAGCCAAGGCGGCGCTCGCCATGGCAATGGGCTTGTTCGACCGGGTCTCGCTGGATTTGATCTATGCCCGTCCCGACCAGACCGAGGCGCAATGGCGCGATGAGCTGAATCAGGCGCTGTCTTTCGGCACCGATCATCTGTCGCTCTATCAACTCACGATAGAGCCGGAAACGCCTTACGCCCTGCTGCACAGGAACGGGCAATTGCGGATTCCCGATGAGGACCTGGCGGCGGGATTGTATGAGGCCACCCAGGAACTGACAGAGGCGGCGGGGCTACCCGCCTACGAGATTTCCAATCACGCGCGGCCCGGACAGGAAAGCCGCCACAATCTGATCTATTGGCGCTATGGCGATTATGCCGGCGTCGGTCCCGGCGCGCATGGACGGCTTGATCTGCATGGGCGGCGCACCGCCACCGCCGCCATCAAGCTGCCGGAACGCTGGCGCGACACGGTCGCCAAAACCGGACACGGCTTTGCCGAATTGACTCCGGTGCCAAACCACGAGGCCGCGCGCGAACATCTGCTGATGAATCTTCGGCTGTCGGAAGGATTTGATCTGACGGCATACGAAAAGCGCTGGGGCGCGGGCCTCGACGCGGGAAAGATCGCCGCCTTGTCGGATGATGGATTTCTCGAGAAAGAAAATGGGTGGCTACGGGCGACGCCCAAAGGCCGCCTGCTGCTCAATCGGGTGATCGAGGCGTTGGTTTAATTTCTCCTCTCCCCTTGTGGGAGAGGAAGAAAAATCATTGGGTTAGCGGAGCGACAGCGACGCTCAACCTATTGATTTTTCAGGTGAGGGGTGAGTGGACGAATAGGCACCCCTCACCAGCAAAATCTACGCACTTAGCTCCGCATTCGCTTCGCTAAGCGCAAGATTTTGCGTCCTCTCCCACAAGGGGAGAGGAAACGGCGAACCGCTCCTCAACTATTCTTCCCCAAAAACGTCGTCGGCGCGGGGCTGACCACCATGGGGCCGGTCGCGGTCACTTCCAGGACCGCCAAGC
>DATHLY010000048.1:0-4292 GCA_035487655.1 Rhizomicrobium sp.
CGCAGCTTGGCGGCGGCCTCGAAATCCAGGGCCTCGGAAGCGCGAGTCATCTCGGCCTTGAGCTGATTCTGCACCGCTTGGCTCTTGCCGCGCAGGAAGGTCTCCGCTTCCTCGACCAGTTCCTGGTAAGCAGCGGCATCAATGCGGCTCACGCAGGGCGCGCTGCAGCGCTTGATCTGGAACAACAGGCAAGGGCGCGTTCGCGAGTCGAACACCGAATCCGAACAAGACCTGAGCAGGAAGGCGCGCTGCAAAGTGTTCAAGGTCCGGTTGACCGCGCCGGCACTGGCGAAAGGTCCGAAATAGACACCGTTGCTGGTCTTGGCGCCGCGGTGCTTCAAAAGCTGCGGAAATTCGTGATCCTGGCGCAGCAGGATGTTGGGGAAGCTCTTGTCATCGCGATAGCTGACATTGTAGCGGGGCTTGAGTCGCTTGATCAGGTTGGATTCCAGCAGCAGCGCTTCTGTTTCGCTGGCGGTGGTGACAAACAGCATCTCCGCCGTCTCCGCCACCATGCGGGCGAGGCGGTCGCTATGCACTCCGCCGCGGGCGTAGGAGGAGACGCGCTTCCTCAGGCTCTTGGCCTTGCCGACATACAGCACGTCGCCCGCCGCGTTCAGCATGCGATAGACGCCCGGCGCGTCGGGCAAGGTCTTGAGATAGGCGGCGATACGCTGCGCGCCTTTGAGGGGCGGGTCGGGGGAGTTCATTGAACCAATATATTAGCGGGTACGTTCTATTTCTATGCCGACGCTTTCGGCATGGGTCAGAGCCGCCAGTTTCTCCACCCGTACGCGCACGGTGCGAACCCGCATATCCTCGAAACAGGCGTCGGCGATGCGTTCGGCCAGGGTTTCCGCCAGCCGGACATGGCCTTCGGCGATGATGGAACGGATGCGTTTTTCGATTACGTGATAATCGACCACATTTTCCAGCATGTCCTGGGCGTCGGCGATGTCGACAGTTGCCAAATCCACGTTGATGCGTACCGGTTGGGTGCGCCCTTCCTCCTGGCGGTAGACGCCGATATGGGCCGGCAGTTCCAGATTTCGGATGAAGACGTGACGGATGCCGCTGACGGCGCTGGCGAAGCGCGGGGTTTCGATCTTGCTCATTCGCCGACCTGCACGTCCGAGGTCTGCCAGATCAGATGCTGGCCGCCGTCAACTGCCAGCATCTGGCCGGTCACGGCCTCGGCTTCCAGCAGATAGCGCACGGCTGAGCAGATGTCGGCGGGGTCGGCGCCGCGCTTCAGGATTGTGGCGTCGCGTTGGCGGTCGAAATCGGCCTCCGACTGGCGCGGATTTTTCAGCGTCGGACCGGGCCCAACCGCATTGACGCGGATGCGTGGACCCATGCCTTGCGCCAGCGTGGTGGTCAGCCAATAGAGGCCCGCCTTGCTGATGCTGTAGGACAGAAATTGCGGCGTGGGCTTGAGCACGCGTTGGTCGATGATGTTGATGATATTGCCCTTGGCGCCCTCGGGAAGCTGCTTGGCGAAGAGTTGCGACAGCAGCAGGGGGCTGCGCAGATTGATCTCGATATGCTCGTCCCAGGTTTTGCGCGTGGCACTCTGCCAATCGTCATTCTCGAACAGGGACGCGGAATTGATCAGCGCGGTCAGCGGGCCCAGCTCCTTGATGGCGCGGTCCACCAAAGTGGCGGTCTCGATTTCCTTCGACAGGTCGCATTTCAGCATGGCGGCTTCGCCGCCAAAGGCGCGCACCGCTTGCGCCGCGCTGTCGGCGTCTTCTTCAGAGCCGTTGTAATGGATCGCCACATTCCAGCCATGGGCGGCCAGGTCCAGGGCAATGGCCCGTCCCAGCCGCTTGGCTGCGCCGGTGACAAGAACTGTCTTGATCATAACCTAATGATATCCGGTGTCCGCGCGCACTTTGCCCCGGAACACCCAGTAAGACCAGCCGGTATAGACAAGGATCACGGGCAAGAGGAACAAGGTCCCCACACCCAGGAAAATCTGGGTGTCCGGCGAGGAAGCCGCCTGCCACAGCGAATAATGATGCGGCACGATCATGGGGAACAGGCTGATGGCGATGCCCAAATAGGAGATGCTGAACAAAAGCACGGCAAACAGGAAGGGCGCCAATTCGGATTTCGGATTGGCGATGGCCCGCCATTCCAGAATTCCCAACAGCGCGGTGAGCAGCGGCACGGGGGCGAGGAAAGCGATATTGGGCCAGGAAAGCCAGCGCTGCGCGATGTCCTTGTCCATCAGCGGGGTCCACAGGCTGACAATGCCGACCGCCGTCAGCGTGCCCAGGAAACAAAAGCGAGCTTGTCGGCGGGCCTGTTCCTGCAATTCATCTTCGGTCTTGAGGATCAGCCAACCGGCCCCGAGCAAGCCATAGCCGGACAACAACGCCAAGCCGGTGAATAGCGAAAATGGCGTGATGCAGTCAAAACTGCCGCCGCTGAAATGCCGGCCATCGACTTGAAAGCCCTGAATGAACGCGCCCAGCACAACGCCCTGCGCGAAGGTGGCGATGGCCGAGCCATAGCCGAAGGCATGATCCCAGAAGGTGCGGTGCTCGGCGTCGCGAAAGCGGAATTCGAACGCCACGCCGCGGAAGATCAGCGCCAGGAGCATCACCAGGATCGGGAAATAGATCGCGGGCAGGATGATGGCAAAGGCCAGGGGAAAGGCCGCGAGCAGCCCGATGCCGCCCAACACCAGCCAGGTTTCGTTGCCGTCCCAGATCGGGGCGATGGAATTCATCAGCAGATTGCGATCGGCCGGCGTGCGGGCGAAATTGTAGAGGATGCCCACGCCCAGGTCGAAACCGTCCAGCAGCACATAGAAGAATACCGCCAGGCCCAGGATCAGCGTCCATATCGGCACGAAATCGAAGATGATCATGGCGCGGCTCCCGGCACCGGCTTGACCGGCGCGGCCGGCCGGCCGGCTCCCACCGGCGTGGCTTCTTCGCCAGTGACGCCACCGCGCACGATGCGCATTACAAACCACAGGCCGGTGGGGAACATGATCAAATAGACCGCCATGTAGCCGATCAGAGAGATCAATACATCGATGCCGGTCAGCGAAGGGGTTACCGAATGGGCGGTGCGCATCACGCCATAGACAGTCCAGGGCTGGCGTCCGGTTTCGGTGGTGGTCCAGCCCGCCACGACGGCAATGAAGCCAAGAGGCGTGGCCCATTTCAGGGCCTTGAGGAACCAGATCGTGTTGTAAAGCCTGTCACGCAGCCGCAGCCACAGTCCCGCCGCCACCAGCGCCAGCATCAGAAACCCGATCCCCACCATGATGCGGAAGGCGAAGAAGGGAATGATGACGGGCGCGCGGTCCTGGCGCGGAAAATCCTTGAGGCCCGGCACCACGCCATTGACGTCATGGGTGAGGATCAGGCTGCCCAAGAGTGGCACTTCAATGCTGTAGCGATTGGTTTCCGCCTGTTGGTCGGGAATGGCGAACAGAGCCAATGGCGCGCGCGCCTCACGGTCCCAATGAGCCTCGATGGCGGCCAGCTTGGCAGGCTGCTGGTGCAGAGTGTTGAGGCCATGAAGATCGCCCAGGAAAATCTGCAGCGGCACCAACAAGGTCAGCAGCCACAGGGTCATCGACAGCATCAGCTTAGCTTCCTCGGCGGATTTCTCTCGCCGCAACAACACCGCCGCCACGCCCAGCACGGCAAAGCCGGTCGTGACATAAAAGCCTGCCACCGTATGCATGAAACGGTAGGGGAAGGAGGCGCTGAAGATAATCTCGCTCCAGCTGGTGGGATAGAAGATGCCGTCGACCAGCTTGTAGCCGCCCGGGGTCTGCATCCAGCTGTTGGTCACCAAGATCCAGAAGGTCGAAAACAAAGTGCCTAGCGCCACCAGACAGGCGGACGCGAAATGCGCCCAGCGCGGCACCAGGTTGCGGCCAAACAGCAGCACGCCCAGAAATCCCGCTTCCAGGGTGAAGGCCATAATGTCTTCATAGGCCAGCATGGGCGAGATGATATTGGCGGTGGCGTCGGAGAAGCGGCTCCAGTTGGTGCCGAACTGAAATGGCATCACCACGCCCGACACCACGCCCATGCCGAAGGCCACGGCGAAAATGCGGGTCCAGAAGCCGGAGATGCGAAACCAGATCTCCTTGCCGGTGGCGATCCAGATTCCTTCCAGCAGGGCGATAAAGGACGCAAGCCCCACTGTCAGCGCCGGCAGAAGAATGTGCCAGGCGATCACCCAGGCAAACTGCAGTCGCGACAGGACGAGCGGGTCCAATGTCATGGACCCATCTTAGGACGAATTTTTCGCCAAGGCGC
>DATHLY010000049.1:0-2603 GCA_035487655.1 Rhizomicrobium sp.
TCAACAAGGGGGCCTTTGTGCCGCCGCCATCTGTCACCTCGGCGATCGTGCGCCTGGAGCCTCGCGACAAGCCGCTGGCGCCCGCCAATTTGCAGGACCTGGAAAAAGTCACCGCAGCCGCATTCGGCCAGCGCCGCAAGATGCTCCGCCAATCGCTCAAACTGTTGGGCGGCGAAGCGCTGATTGAAAAAGCCGGCATCGATCCCACCCAACGGCCGGAGGATTTGGCGATCGCGGATTTCGCGGCCCTGGCCCGGGCGCTGGCCTCTTGCCCCGTTTGATAGAGAACGTGCAGTAGCGAGGACTTTTGCGACATGGGAAGAAGGCCGCGCGGAGCGTACCTAGCGTACGTGAGCACGGCCGACGCACCCATGGCGCAAAAGGACAGCGCTAGTCTTCCCGCATCAGTTTTTGCACGAACTCCGCCAAGCCAGGCTGGCGCGTGCGCTTGCTGCGTTCGACGCGCAGGATTTCTTCCAGCTTGCCCATGGCGTGCTGAATATCGTCATTCATCAGCAGATAGTCATATTCCGCCCAGTGACTGAGCTCATCGCTGGCCTTGGCCATGCGCTGACGCACCACCGCTTCGGAATCTTGCGCCCTGATCCGCAGGCGCCGTTCCAGTTCGGCCTTGGAAGGCGGAAGGACGAACACGCTGGCCAGGTCATCGCGAGCCTGCTGTTTCAGCTGTTGCGTCCCCTGCCAATCGATGTCGAACAGAACATCCTTGCCCTCCTCCAACGCCTTCATCACCGGCGCACGTGGGGTGCCGTATTTGTGGCCGAAGACCAGGGCATGCTCCAGGAATTCATCCTTGGCCACCATGGACTCGAATTTCTCCGGCGTGACGAAAAAATAATCCTGACCGTCGATCTCATTGGGCCTGGGCTCGCGTGTGGTCGCCGACACGCTCATCACGATGTCTGGATCGCTCTGCAACAAACGGCGCGAAAGTGTGGTTTTGCCGGCACCCGAAGGCGAAGACAGAACAAGCATCAGTCCACGGCGCCGGTTGCTATCCTTCATGTTTTTTTGGGCCATGTTCTTTGGGGCGATGCTCATTCGACATTTTGGGCCTGCTCCCGGAACTGGTCGATCACCGCCTTAAGGCCGAGCCCGATTCGGGTCAATGCAATGTCGGCGGATTTGGAGCACAGCGTGTTGGCCTCGCGGTTGAACTCTTGTGCCAGGAAGTCCAGCTTTCGCCCCACCCCCTTGCCTTGGGCGATCAGGGCGCGCGCATCCTGGACATGGGCGGTGAGACGATCGAGTTCTTCGCGCACATCCGCCTTGACCGCGAGCAGCGCTACTTCCTGAGCCAGCCGGTCTTCCGATACCGGAACGCTGTCCATCAATTCCTTCATCTGCGCGTGAAGACGATCCCGCAAGGCGTGGGGCTGGGCGGCGGCAAGCCGGGCTGCTTCGCCCACCAGCCTCTCGATCTCCCCGATCTGCGCGGAGAGAAGGTTCGCGAGTTTCGCGCCTTCGCCGCACCGTTCCCGGACCAGCTTGTCAAAGGCCGCGGCCAGACTTTCCAGGAGGGCGGCATCGCGATGGGCTCGCGCCACAGGATCCATGGATTCGGAGGCGTCATCGGCCACGATCACGCCCTTCAAGGCCAGCAGCCCATCCACCCGCGCCGGGGCAAGGCCAGTCTCGGCGGCAACCTCACGGGCGATCTTCACGGCGCTGGCAAGCGCGGCCGCGTCCACCATAAGTCCGCGCGCGTTTTCCGACGGTTCCACCGTCAAGGAAATCTGCAGCGCCCCGCGCAAAAAACGCTCGCCCGCGAGGCGTCGCGCCGGCGGCTCCAGCCCGTCATAACCGGGCGGTATGCGCAGCCTCATGTCCAGACTGCGGCTGTTGACGCTCTTGGTTTCCCAGCGCCATCGCAGTCCTTCATGGCTGCCCGCGCTTTCGGCGAAACCCGTCATGCTGGCAAAGGTCATGGCATTTCCTGCTTGGAGGCCGAACCTAGCGCGACGGGCGCGCGCCTGTCACCTGTGACCCTGGCGGTCTTTTCCGGTGGACTCCCGCGTTGACTTACCGGCTTGTGGTTGGGGTGCGGCCTGCTGGTGCTCGAAGGCGCGATAGGCCGCCACATTGCGCGCCTGTTCGGAAATGGTGGACGCAAAAACATGGCCGCCATGCCCGGTGGCGACAAAGAACAAATCATCCGTCTGATCGGGATTGAGAACGGCGGCAATGGAATCCTTGCCGGGATTGCAGATCGGCCCCGGCGGCAAACCGGCGATCACATAGGTGTTGTAGGGCGTTGCCGCATCCAATTCGCTCTGGCGGATGCCGCGTCCCAGGGGATAACCCTGGGTCAGACCATAAATCACGGTGGGATCGGTCTGCAGCCGCATCCCGATTTTCAGCCGGTTGAGAAAGACCGACGCGATATGGCGCCGCTCCTCAGGCAGGGCGGTTTCCTTTTCCACAATCGAAGCCAGGATGACGGCCTCGCGCGGGGATTTCAGCGGCAGGCCTTGCGCGCGGCTCGACCATTGCGCGTCCAGGAGTTTCTCCCGTGCATTGGCCATCTTGTCCAGCAGATGGCTGCGGGTTTCGCCACGGATGAACAGATAGGTCTCCGGCAA
>DATHLY010000050.1:0-7271 GCA_035487655.1 Rhizomicrobium sp.
GGCGGCGTGGCCGAGCTCTGTGGCGTGATGGACCAGATCGACATTATCGAAGGCACGCTGGGCAAGGCCTTCGGCGTGATGGGCGGCTATATCGCCGCCGACGCCGTGCTGATCGACGCCATCCGGTCCTATGCCCATGGCTTCATCTTCACCACCTCCCTGCCGCCGGTGCTGGCCGCCGGCGCGCTCGCCAGCGTGCGTTGGCTGAAAGAGCATGACGAATTGCGCCAGCGCCATCAGGAGCGCGCCGCCACCTTGAAGCGGCGTTTCGCCGAAGTCGGTTTGCCGGTGATGCCATCAGCCAGCCATATCGTGCCGGTGCTGGTGGGCGATCCGGTCCACACCAAGCTGGTTTCCGACATGCTGCTCAAGGACTATGGCGTCTATGTGCAGCCGATCAATTATCCCACGGTGCCCAAGGGCACCGAGCGCCTGCGCTTCACGCCCACGCCCTTCCATGACGATCGCATGTTCGATCATCTGGTGCGGGCGATGGACACGCTGTGGGCGCACTGCAACGTCAAGCGCCTGGGCGGCGTGGCGGCGTAGCGCTTGGCGGCCCGCGAGATTTACGTCGAGTTCGTCATCCTCGGTAACACGGTCAAGGCGACCGCGATCGATCCCGACACCGGCCTTGAGGCCAGCATTGTCGGCCCTGCCAGCGCACCGCGCGCGATCCTGGCGGAAAACGCCCGCAAAAAATTGAACTATGTGAAGTCCAAGAAGTGATCTGGTGGGCTCCCAGCAGGACGACTAGAGTTTCATCGGGACTTGCCGGGGGCGGATCATGGATGACAAGACGGACCGGCGCACGGTCCTGAAGATTGGGGGCGCGGCTATGCTGGTTTCAAATGCGGCCATGGCGGCCACTTCCGACATCGTGATGATGGATGCGCGGTCGCTGTCCAAGGCGATCGCCGCGAAAAAACTGTCCTGCGTCGAGGTGATGACCGCCACTCTGGATCACATCGCCCGTTACAATCTCAAGGTGAACGCCATTGTGGCGCTGCAGGACCGCGACAGGCTGATGGCCGAGGCGCGCGAGCATGACGCCATGTTGGCCAAAGGCCACAGTTTGGGCGTGCTGCACGGCTTTCCCCATGCGGTAAAGGACCTGCAGCCGGTCAAGGGGATCGTCTCGACCTCCGGCTCGCCGATCCTCAAGGATTTCGTGCCGACCCAGGATTCCATCCCCGTGGAACGGATGCGCGCGGCTGGCGCCATCTTCATCGGCAAGACCAACACGCCGGAGTTCGGCCTGGGTTCGCATACCTACAATCCGGTCTATGGCGCGACCCACAATGCCTTCGACCAGACCAAGTCCGCCGGCGGCAGCAGCGGCGGCGCGGCGGTGTCGCTGGCCTTGCGCATGCTGCCCGTGGCCGACGGCAGCGACTATGGCGGCAGCCTGCGCAATCCCGCCGGCTGGAACAATGTCTTTGGTTTCCGCAACAGCCTGGGCGTGGTGCCGAGCGCCGGCGAGGATGTGTGGATGCCGTCGATGAGCGTGACTGGGGCGATGGGGCGCAGTGTTTCGGACCTGGCGCTGCTGCTGTCGACCCAAGCGGGCTATGACCCGCGGGCGCCCATGTCATTGGACGGCACGGGCGCGCGCTTTCTCGGCTCCCTGGAAGGTAATTTCAAAGGCAAGCGCATCGGCTGGCTCAATGATCTAAATGGCGCGGCACCTTATGAAGCGGGCGTCCTGGAGGTTTGCCGCGCGGCGCTGAAGACTTTCGAGACTATCGGCTGCACCGTCGAGACGGCCACGCCTCAGGCCTCCGTCGAGGATGCCTGGCAGGCCTTCGTGAAATTGCGCCAGTTCCAGCAGGGTCCCAATTTTCGCATTTTCTATGCCGACCCGGCCAAGCGCGCTTTGCTCAAGCCCGAAGCGATCTATGAAATCGAAGGCGGCATGAAATTGTCCGCATTCGACGTGACCGACGCGACCATCGCCCGCACCCATTGGTCGAACGCCTTCCATCATCTGTTCGAACATTACGATTTCCTGGTGATGCCTACCGCCCAGGTCTTCGCCTTCGACATCAACGAGCACTGGCCGCACCAGATCGCCGGCAAGACCATGCGGACCTATCACGAATGGATGGTGGCGGTGTGCATGGTCACGCTGTCCGGCTGCCCTTCATTGGCTGTGCCGGCCGGCTTCTCGCCGAGTGGCCAGCCGATGGGGATTCAGATCATCGCGCCGGTTCATCACGACATGGATTGCCTGAAGCTGGGTCATGCTTATGAGCAGGCGTCGAACTGGACCGCCAAGCACCTGCCGCCCCTGTTGCGGGCGTAGTCCGATGCCCGAACCGTGTGTTGGCTAGCGGCTCTAGTCTTTCTTTTTCTTCTTTCCCTTGCGGCTTTCGCCCTTGCCCAGCCCGATCTTCTTGGCGAAATCGCTGCGCTTTTGGGCATAGTTGGGCGCCACCATGGGATAGTCGGGCGGCAGGTTCCAGCGTTCGCGATATTCGCTGGGCGACAGCTTGTAGCGCGAGCGCAGATAGCGCTTGAGCATTTTGAGCTTCTTGCCGTCCTCCAGACAGATGATGTAGTCGGGCTGAACCGACTTTTTGACCGACACAGCGGGGGCACGGGGCAAGGCGCGATCTTCCGCGCCGGAAAAACCGCCCAAGGTGGCATGAACATTCTTGATGATGGCGGGTAGCTCATGAGCCGCGACGGCATTCTTGCTGACATAGGCCGAGACGATCTCGGTCACCAGCTTGAGGATCTCGTCCTCATTGTCCTTGCCCATATGCCACCACTCAATCTTGTCAGGCCTATAAAGCCTGTCCGGGGTTGAATAGGAAATCTCAGCTTTTCCCGTAGCTTGCAAGGAGGGCCTCAAATCTTGCTCAAACCGCTAGATTTGGTGCTGGGGAAGGGGTAAATCCGCCATTCCTGCGCGGGGGCGCTATACTCAGGCTCCCACGTCTTCCAGTTGCAAAGAGGCTTTGAGCATGTCAGCCGCCGCCCATTCCATGGACAAGAGTTCCGGCTTTTTCACCAAGGGTCTCGAGGCCGCCGACCCGGAGGTCTTCAGCAGCGTCCAGGACGAGCTGAACCGCCA
Source organism: Rhizomicrobium sp. (assembly GCA_035487655.1). Taxonomy (GTDB): domain Bacteria; phylum Pseudomonadota; class Alphaproteobacteria; order Micropepsales; family Micropepsaceae; genus Rhizomicrobium. The sequence goes on from DATHLY010000050.1 coordinate 3,080, forward strand.
GCGGGACAAGATCGAGCTGATTGCTTCCGAGAATATCGTCTCCAAGGCGGTGTTGGAGGCTCAGGGCTCCGTCCTGACCAACAAGTATGCCGAAGGCTATCCCGGCAAGCGCTATTATGGCGGCTGCGAATATGTCGACGTGTCCGAACAGCTGGCCATCGACCGGGCCCGCCGATTGTTTGACGCGGCCTTCGCCAATGTCCAACCTCATTCCGGCGCCAATGCCAACCAGGCGGTGTTCTATGCCCTGCTTTCGCCTGGCGACACCTTCATGGGACTGGACTTGGCGGCCGGGGGCCATCTCACCCATGGCCATCCCGCCAACTTTTCGGGCAAGTGGTTCAAGCCGGTGCCCTATACCGTCCGCCGGGATGACCAGCGCATTGACATGGATCAGGTGGCGGCGCTGGCGCGCGAGCACAAGCCCAAGCTGATTCTGGCGGGCGGCTCGGCCTATGCCCGCATCATCGATTTCGCCGCTTTCCGCGAGATCTGCGATGACGTGGGCGCTTTGTTCATGGTGGACATGGCGCATTTCGCCGGCCTGGTGGCAGGCGGGGCCCATCCCAATCCGGTGCCCTATGCCGATGTCGTGACCACCACCACCCACAAGACCCTGCGCGGCCCGCGCGGCGGCATGATCCTGTCGCGGGATGAGACGATCGGAAAGAAGATCAACGCGGCGGTCTTCCCCGGCCTGCAGGGCGGCCCCTTGATGCATGTCATCGCCGCCAAGGCGGTGGCCTTTGGTGAAGCCCTGAAGCCCGAGTTCAAGACCTATGCCCGCAATGTGGTGGAGAATGCCAAGGCGTTGGCCGAGGTTCTGAAATCGAGCGGGCTCGACATCGTCACCGGCGGCACCGACACCCACCTGATGCTGGTGGATTTGCGTCCCAAGGGCGCCAAGGGTCGGCCGGCCGAACACGCGCTGGACCGCGCCGGCATCACCTGCAACAAGAATGCGGTGCCCTTCGACACCGAAAAGGCCGTCATCACGTCGGGCATCCGGCTGGGCTCGCCGGCCGGCACCACCCGCGGTTTCGGCGCCGGAGAATTCCGCGAGATCGGCAAGCTGATCGTGGAAGTGGTGGACGCCGTGGCCAAGAATGAAGCGGGCGACGCCCAAGTCGAGCAAAGTGTGGCGCGCCGCGTGAGTGATCTGTGCACCCGATTTCCAATCTATCCATAAGAACAAGGGGAAACCATGCGCTGCCCTTTTTGCGGACATGACGACAGCCAGGTGAAGGACAGCCGCCCTTCCGAGGACAATTCCGCCATCCGCCGCCGCCGCCACTGCCCGGAATGCGGCGGGCGTTTCACCACCTTCGAGCGGGTCCAATTGCGCGAGCTGATCGTGGTCAAGAAAAGCGGGCGGCGCGAAGCGTTCGACCGCGACAAGCTGGAGCGTTCCATCAACCACGCGCTGCGCAAGCGCCCCGTGGAGCGCGAGCGCGTGGACCGCATGATCACCGGCATCGTGCGCCGCCTGGAATCGATGGGCGAGAATGAGATTCTAGCCAATGTCATCGGCGAGCTGGTGATGCAGGCCCTGGCCAGCCTGGACAAGGTGGCCTATGTCCGCTTCGCTTCCGTTTACAAGAATTTCCGCGAAACGCGCGACTTTGAGATGCTGATCGGCGAATTAGAGGGTGAAGAAGACAAGTAGCGATTTGATGAACCCCCACCGGCCGTGAGGCCGATCAGCAAAAGGTCCGGGGGACCTTTTGCCGGCCGAACGCCCGCGAAGCGGGCCGCGGCCACAGCCCAAGTAAGGGGCCTTAGCCTGGTATGACTATTCTCAGCAGCGAAGCGCGCCAGACATGAATGACACCAACCAGTCGGATGCCCGCCATGCCGCGCGGCTTGGCGCGGTGCAGGCGCTGTACCAGATGGAGATGTCGGGTGGAGGCGCCGAGGAAGTGGCTCGGGAATTTGCGGAGTACCGTTTTCAGGACCTGCCGGTTCCCCCCGATGCGGATTTCTTTGCCGCCATCGTCAGCGGCGTGCCCCAGCACCAGGTGGAGATCGACCGCGCGGTGGCCGCGTCCCTGTCGCAGAATTGGAAGCTCGAAAGGGTGGATTCCATCCTGCGCGCCATCCTGCGTTGCGGTGTCTACGAGTTGGTGGCCCGCCGCGATGTGCCTGCGCGGGTGGTGATCGACGAATATGTTGCCGTGGCGGGCGCCTTTTTCGGCGGCGATGAGCCGGGCTTCATCAATGGCGCGCTGGACGGCATTGCGCGCCGGAAGCGGGCTCCGGAGTTTGGCTTGCCAACGCCGGAAGACGAACCCGGCTTCTGAACCAGTGGCAATTTCGTATCGAAATGTCGCGGACCCGTTCTTTCGCGCTTGCGAAGGCTGCTTTGGCCTTGCCGCTGCTTCAACCGGGATGCAAGGTCGCGTTGAGGCGACAGGCCAGGGACATGGCTGCGCAAATTGCAGGGAGCGATAAATGGATATCAAGAAACGCGATTTTCTCAGCCTCGCCGCCGGTATTGGTGCGGCCGCCGGCGTGGCCGCCGCGACCGGCAAGGCGGAGGCCCAGCCGCGCCGCCCCAATCTTCAGGGGCCGATTGACGTCAATCAGCGCGGCATGGTGAGCGAAAACGTCCAGCCCCCGACGGTGGACTGGACCTACAAGCCGCGCCGCATCAACAAGGCGATCGAACTGTGGGAAGACGGTCAGCCGATCTATTACAACGGCTCTGGCCTTGGACCAGGCGTGGATCCTTATGCGCAGGGCGTGAAGATGGCGCGCACCTGGTACGACGCCATCAATGTGGAAATGGAACATGGCGCGCTCGATTTCTCGCAACTGCGTGATTTCATGCGCGGCTTGGTGGATGGCGGACCGACCCGCTCCGGCCATCGCACACCCGCGGTGTTCGTGGAGATCGGCATTATCGGCCTGGACGAGGCCTATGCCCGCGCCAATACCTGGGTGTTGAGCCAGCTGCTGGACTGTGGTGTTCACGGCATCCATCAGTGCCATGCCCGCGACACCAAGGCGGTCGCGACCACCATGCAGATGGGCTGCCGCTATCCTTTCCCCCGTCCGGGGATCAACGTGCCGATGCGCGGGTTGCGCGGCTCTGCCGCCGGCTATGCCGCCCAGATCTGGGGCGTGAACCTATACAAGTACAATCACATCGCCGACTTGTGGCCGCTCAATCCCAAGGGCGAGTTGATCTATGGCGTGAAGATCGAGGACACTTTTGCCGACCAGCAGGTCGACGGCACCTTGGCGCTGCCTGGTCTGGCGATGGCGGAGTGGGGCCCGGGCGACCACAGCTATTGGCTCTACGGCCTGGATGTGATGCCGGAGGACGGTGCACGCCCGCCGGATATCATCGCAAAGCCGGAAATGGTGAGGGTGCGCCAGAAGGTTCTGGACCTGTGCAAGAAGAACAATGTCAAGTTCCTCAACGGCGCCAGCACCGACAAGAATTCCTTGGACTACATCATCAAGCAGCTTCAGGACGGCGCCATGGTCCTGGAGTGCGGCGAGGATGCGGCGATTATCGGTCGCGAATTTACCAAGCGAAAGATGCCTGTCTAGCTGCGGTCTTTTAGCGCCTTGGGTTCGTCGCGCGTGCTCACGTGCTATGCGCACGCTCCGCGCGACGCTCCTGCCCAAGTCGCAAAAATCCTCGCAGCGTAAGTTCTAAATTGAGGAGAAGAAAATGGATATCAGTAAGCGTGACCTTTTGGTGGCGGGCGCCGCTTTGGGTGTGGGCGTTGCCGCCAGCAACGCCGTGGCCCAGCCGCGCCGCGAGCGGCCGATCAACACCGGCACGCAGCCTTCGACGGTGGACCGGAATTACAAGCCGCGCCGGCTCAACAAATGCATCGAGCTGTGGGAAGACGGCCAGCCCATCTATTACACCGGCCCGGGCATCGTGGCGGGCGTGAATCCCTATGAGCAGGGCAAGAAGATGTCCAAGACCTGGGCGGACGCCATCTGCTACGACATGGAACACAATCCGCTGGATTTCACCTCGCTCCAAGCCTTCATGAAAGGCATTGTGGACGGCGGCGGCACGGCTTCGGGCCACCGTTTCCCGATGGTGTTCGTGTCGACGCCGATCATCGGGCTGAACGAGGCTTATATGTGGGCCAACAGTTGGGTGTTCAGTCAATTGCTGGACACCGGCATCATGGGCATCCATCTCTGCCATGCCCGCGATCCCAAG
>DATHLY010000051.1:0-2463 GCA_035487655.1 Rhizomicrobium sp.
TCCTTCCGCCCGGGTGATTTGAATCAGGGCCTCGAACACGCCGCCCGCGGTGCGTGGATCCAGATTGCCGGTGGGCTCGTCCGCCAGCAGCAACCTGGGCTTGTTGGCCAGGGCGCGGGCAATCGCCACGCGCTGCTGTTCGCCGCCCGACAATTGCGCCGGCCGGTGCGTGAGCCGCTGGCCCAATCCCACCACTGTCAACAGTCGCGTGGCTTCCTTCGCGGCGTCGGCACGCGAGTGTCCCGCAATCATCTGCGGCAGCATCACATTCTCCAGCGCATCGAATTCCGGCAAGAGATGATGGGCCTGATAGACAAAGCCCAAGCGGTCGCGGCGGATGCGGGTGCGCTCGCTATCAGGCAGGCCCGAGACCGGCATGCCCTCGATGAAGATCTCGCCATCGGTGGGCGCTTCCAGCAGGCCTGCAATATGCAGCAAGGAGGATTTGCCGGTGCCGCTTTGGCCCACCAGCGCCACGATCTCGCCGCTGTTGACGGCAAGATCCAAGCCGCTGAACACTTCCAACTGGCCTTCACCCTCCTTGTAGCGGCGGGTGATGTTTTCCAACCTCAACACCTCACTCATAGCGCAACGCCTCGACGGGATCGAGCCGCGCCGCCCGCCAGGAAGGATAGAGAGTCGCGAGGAAGCTCAAGGTCAGCGCCATCACCACCACGCCTGTCACCTCCGCGGGATCAAGGGTCGCCGGCATCTTGGCTAGAAAATAGACGGTCTCGTCGAACAACGGGGTTCCCGTCAGCCGCTGCAAGGCTTGGCGGATGCTTTCGATATTGGCGCAGAACAACACACCCACCGCAAAGCCCAGAAAGGTTCCCGCCACACCCACGCTCATGCCTGCGATCAGAAATATCCGCATGACAGCGCCTCTTGTGGCACCCATGGTGCGCAGAATGGCGATGTCGGCGGATTTGTCTTTCACCAGCATGATCAGGCCGGAAATGATGTTCAGCGCCGCCACCAGAACGATCAGCGACAGGATCAGGAACATCACGTTGCGCTCGACCTGCACGACCTCGAAGAAGGCGCCGTTGATGTCCTGCCAGGGCACTGCCCGCGTCATCGGTCCCGCCGCCCGGACCAGGGCGGGCAGCATGGCGAGATCGGCCTCGGGCTCGCTCACCATCACCTCGATGCCGCTCACCGTATCGCCGTAATTGAAATAGGCCTGCGCTTCGTCCAGCGGCATGAAGACATAGTAGTTGTCGTAGAGCGTATTGCCGACACGGAAGAGACTGATGATGTGATAGGTCTTGATCCTGGGCGTGGCGCCGAAGGGGGTGATGTCACCCTTGGGTGTGATCAGGGTGATCTCGTCGCCGATGTGGAGACCCAGTTTGTTGGCAAGGCCTGAGCCCACGATCACGGCGTCATCGCCCTTGAAATAGGCCGACGAACCGGCACGCAATTTGCCGCTGAGCTCCGTGATTTTGGCCAGATCCTCGCTTCGGATGCCGTGCACCACGGCGCCTTCATTGTAGCCGTTTCGGCTGGCCATCACCTTTCCGTCCACGATGGGCGTGGCCTTTCTCACACCCGGTACTTTGAGAATGCGCCCAGCCAACCGATCATAATCAGCCAGGCTGCCCGCTTGCGACTGAATGGTGACATGGCCGGAGAGGCCCAGGATGCTTTTCAACAGCTCAACCTTGAAGCCGTTCATCACCGACATCACGATGATCAGCGTGGCGACGCCCAACGCGATGCCAATCAGCGAGAACAGCGAAATCACGGATATGAAACTCTCCTGCCGCTTGGCGCGCAGGTAGCGGGCGGCAATCATCCATTCGAATGGCGCAAATGCACCTGTATTTTTGGGGGGCGATTCCGGCATGCGGCCAACGTAAGGGCCTCATGCGATTCCGTCCATCGCAAAGCCTTGCGCCGCCCAGCGAGTGGCCCCATACCCCTGCCATGGTTCCCGCCCTCAGCGATTCCCTTGGCCGCAGTGAGATTGTTGGAATCCGGCGGGTCGAGCTGATCGTCCTGTTCGGGGTGCTGACGGTGTTCACCCCCATCGGTATCGATCTCTATCTTCCGGCGCTGCCCACCATCGCGCACGATTTCGGCACACCCATCGCGGCGGTCGAACATTCGCTTGCGGCGTTTTTTCTGGGCTTGTGCATAGGCCAGGCCATGATCGGTCCCTTGTCCGATCGGTTCGGGCGGCGCTGGCCGATCCTTGGCGGACTGGGGCTTTATATTCTGGGCGCGACCGGATGCGCCCTGGCGCAGGGTCCCATAACGCTCGATATCGCCAGATTTGTGGAAGCGGTGGGCGGTTGTGCCGGCACCGTTCTGGCGCGCGCCTGCGTCCGCGACCTGTTTCCGCCGGAGCAGGCGGCCCGCATCTTCGCCCAGATGCTGCTGATCCTGTCGGTGTCGCCCCTGTTCGCCCCCTTTGTCGGCGGCTGGCTGTTGCCGCTCACCGGCTGGCGCAGCCTG
>DATHLY010000052.1:0-4005 GCA_035487655.1 Rhizomicrobium sp.
GGCATCGACTTTCAGGGATGCCGATATCGTCTTGAAAGTGCGCGGCCCCTCAGCCGGTGAAATTTCTCAGTTCAAGAAGGACGCGGTGCTGGCGGCGCTTCTGGCGCCCCATGCGGAAGGCGAAGCCATCCAGGGCCTGGCCGGCCAAGGCGTCACCGCCTTTGCCATGGAACTTCTGCCGCGTATATCCCGCGCCCAGTCCATGGACGTGCTGTCGTCTCAGGCCAATCTGGCGGGCTACAAGGCGGTGATCGACGCCGCCGCCACCTATGGCCGCGCCATGCCGATGATGATGACGGCTGCCGGGACCATCGCGCCGGCGCGCGTGCTGGTGATGGGGGTCGGCGTGGCCGGTCTTCAGGCGATTGCCACCGCCAAGCGGCTGGGGGCCATCGTCAGCGCCACTGATGTGCGCCCCGCCACCAAGGAGCAAGTGGAGTCGCTGGGCGGCACCTTCGTCGCAGTGATGGATGAGGAATTCAAGAATGCCCAGACCGCGGCCGGTTATGCCAAGCCGATGAGCGCGGAATACCAGGCCAAGCAGGCGGCACTGATCGCCGAGACCATCAAGAAGCAGGACATCGTCATCACCACCGCCCTGATCCCGGGCCGCAAGGCGCCGATCCTGGTAAGCGAGGAGATGATCGCCAGCATGAAACCCGGCTCGGTTATCGTGGACCTTGCGGCGTCGGCCGGCGGCAACACGCCTTTGTCCAAAGCCGATCAGGTGGTGGAAGTCCATGGCGTCACCATCATGGGACCCTCGAACCTGCCGGGCGCGCTGTCGGCCGATGCCTCGTCGCTCTATGCCCGCAACCTGTTCAACTTCGTGTCGCTGATCGTGGACAAGAAGTCGGGCGCGCTGAATGTCGACTGGAATGACGAAATCGTCAAAGGCTCAGCCGTCACCAAGGACGGCGCGGTGGTGACGAGGGGATAAGCAATGGGGAATGCGCCGCATATCCCCTCTCCCCCTCCGGGGGAGAGGGCCAGGGTGAGGGGGAACCCACATCAATTCTATTCTTCGACAATCCCCACGCTTCATCTCCCCCTCACCCCAACCCTCTCCCCCGCTGCGCGGGGGCGAGGGAGGAGATCGCCATGGAAATGATTGACCCCTTTGTCTTCCGCCTATCCATCTTCGTGCTGGCGATCTTCGTCGGCTACTTCGTGGTCTGGGGCGTGACGCCCGCGCTGCATACGCCCTTGATGAGTGTCACCAACGCGATCTCTTCGGTGATCGTGGTGGGCGCCCTGGTGGCGGTGGCGGTGCCGGTAATCGGCTCCGAATCCTGGACCTCCAAGGTGCTGGGCTTTGTCGCCCTGGCGCTGGCCTCGGTGAATATCTTCGGCGGCTTCCTGGTCACCGCCCGCATGCTGGCTATGTACAAAAAGAAGGGCAAATAGGGATGAAGGCCGATATCGCAGCCCTTCTCTATTTGCTCTCGGGCGTGCTTTTCATCCTGGCACTGAAAGGCCTGGCCTCACCCGCGACCAGCCGCGTCGGCAACCGCAACGGCATGATCGGCATGGCGATTGCCATCGTCACCACCTTGTGGGTGGCGGGTGTTGCGGATGTCCTGACCATCGGCCTGATCGTGGCGGGATTGGCGATCGGCGGCACGATAGGCGCGGTCACCGCCAAGCGCATCGCCATGACCGCCATGCCGCAATTGGTGGCGGCGTTCCACTCGTTGGTGGGTTTGGCGGCCGTTCTGACCGCGGCCGCGGCGCTCTATTCGCCGGATGCCTTCGGCATCGGCACGGAGGGCGCCATCCGCACCCAGAGCCTGATCGAGATGAGCCTGGGGACGGCCATCGGCGCCATCACGTTCGCCGGGTCGCTGATCGCCTTTGCCAAGCTCAACGGCAATATGAGCGGTGCGCCCATCATCTTGCCCGCGCGGCACCTGCTGAACCTGCTGATCTTCGGCGTGATCGTGGCGCTGACCGTCTATTTCACCATGGATCAGCCGCACTGGGCCTTCTGGGCGATTTCCGTCTTGAGCTTCGTCTTCGGCATCACACTGATCATTCCCATCGGCGGCGCCGACATGCCAGTCGTGGTGTCGATGCTGAATTCCTATTCGGGATGGGCGGCGGCCGGCATCGGCTTCACCCTGGAAAACACGGCGCTCATCATCACCGGCGCGCTGGTGGGCTCTTCGGGCGCGATCCTGTCCTATATCATGTGCAAGGGCATGAACCGCAGCTTTGTCAGCGTCATCGCCGGCGGCTTCGGCGGCGATACCGGCGCTGCCAAAGGTCCGGCGGAAACACGCCCGGTCAAGCAAGGCTCCGCCGACGACGCCGCCTTCATCATGAAGAATGCGTCTTCGGTCATCATCGTGCCGGGCTATGGCATGGCGGTGGCTCAGGCCCAGCATGCGGTGCGCGAAATGGCTGACAAGCTCAAGAAGGAAGGCGTCAAGGTCAGTTACGCCATTCACCCGGTGGCGGGCCGCATGCCCGGCCATATGAATGTGCTCCTGGCGGAAGCCAATGTGCCTTACGACGAAGTGTTCGAGCTGGAAGACATCAACAGCCAGTTCGCCCAGGCGGACGTCGCCTATGTCATCGGCGCCAACGACGTCACCAATCCCAGCGCCAAGACCGATCCCAAGTCGCCTATCTACGGCATGCCGGTGCTGGACGTGGAAAAGGCCAAGACCGTGCTGTTCGTCAAGCGCGGCATGGGCTCGGGTTATGCCGGAGTGGAGAACGAGCTCTTCTTCCGCGACAACACCATGATGCTGTTCGCCGACGCCAAGAAGATGACCGAAGACATCGTCAAGGCGCTGGACCATTAGTATCCCCCGGAGCATTTCATTGGAAATGCGACCATGATTAGGGAAGCACATCTGCCCGGCGACGAGCCGGCGATCCTGTCCTTCATCATCGGGCTGCAGGACCATGAAGCGGCGTTCGAGCCCGACCGCCGCCGCGATCCGAACTTCGCCATTGAACATTGGCGCGACCTGCAGCATCGCTGCGCGGAAAAGCACGGCGTCATGCTGATTGCCGAGGACGGTGGAAAGCCGGTGGGCTGGGCCTTTGCCTATGACGAGAGGGCGGAATTGTTTGTGGTCGAACCGGAACGCCGCCATGGCTATCTGGCCGAGCTTTTTCTGTTGCCGCAAGCGCGCGGCAAGGGCCTGGGCCGCGCCTTGATCGAGGGCTGCGAGGCTTGGGCGCGCGAACGTGGCCACAAGCTTCTCACCGTGGGCGTGCTGGCGAAAAATCCCACCGCCATCCGTGCCTATGAAGGGGCCGGTTACGCGCCCTATGGCATTACGATGCGGCGCTACTTGTGAAGCAATAGGCGGCAATATCATTGCTACAGTGCCGCATTGGCCGCACGCGTATCATGCACATACCGCACTTCCCGTGGGGCGCGCAGTGTCGCTACTCTTTGCGGTGCCAAACGGAGGGCTGCGATGGACTATTACCACGGATGGTTCGATCTCAAGCCAGGTGTCAAGGATAGCGACTTCGCGCGCGGCCTGGCGCGCTACATGGCGCATCTCAAGGACAAAGGCTTGATCGAAGGCTGGACGCTGGCGCGCCGCAAGCTGGGCCTGGCGCCCTGGGAATTCGGTGATTTTCATCTGGTGATCCAGACAAGAAACCTCGCCCAATTGGACGAAGCCTTCAACCATGTCGCCAGCCGCAGCGAGCCGGTGGAAAGCATCCATTTCGATGTCAATTCCAAAGTGCAGAATCTGCGCTTCGGGCTCTATCGCGATTTTCCCGACGCCGTGCGCCGGGAAGGCGAAGAGAAGTTTTAGCAGGTCGTGATGCGATTCAATCGCGCATGGAATTTCCTCTTCCCTTGTGGGAGAGGAAGAAAAATCATTGGGTTAGCGGCGCGATAGCGACGCTCAACCCATTGATTTTTCAGGTGTGAGACGCGACCGGCGGCGCCTAGCGTCAGCGTAGCGGCGCGGGCAAATCGATCCGTCGCTAGCGACAGCGTAGCGCGACGATCGATTTGAGCGTCGAACG
>DATHLY010000053.1:0-7492 GCA_035487655.1 Rhizomicrobium sp.
CCGTATGGCGGCTGGGGGAGGCGTTTCTGGTATCGACTCCGGCGGAGTGCTACAGCCAGTTCCAGATCGACTTGAGGCGCCTGTTCTCTGATACGACGGTCGCGGTGCTCAATTTGTCGGATGGCACAACGACCTATTTGCCGAAACCCGAAAGCTTCAGCCGCGACGTGTATCAAGCGCGGATCGCATTCTACAAGCCGGATGCCTTGGCGCGGGTTACCGAGATGGCGCGCGACGCAATCCTGGAAATGCGCTGAGAGCCCATCCCGTGCCCAGCACGATCAGCGCCGACAGCAACTGGGCGCCGCCAAGCGCGGCCATCGCTGCTCCGTAGCCCCCCGTGTGCGCCTTCAGTATTCCGACGATAGTTGGCCCGAAAAAACCGCCCAAAGTGCCGATGGTATTGACCAGCGCGAGTCCGCTGGCCGCGGCGGCACCACGCGAGAAAGTGGACAGCATGCTCTGGAACGGCCCTATGCCGGCCAGGCCGCCCGCCATGGCGAGCGTCAACGCCGTCAGGACCAGAAGGTGATTGGCGCTGATGCTGGCAACCGCCAGGGCGCCGGCGGCCAGAAACATGGTGATGGCGGTGTGCCAAATCCGTTCATTGCGGGCATCACTCAGACGCGCCCACCAGATCATCGCCACCAAGCTGACCGCGTAAGGCAATGCCGCGACAAAGCCTGTCGCCCGATTGGAGAAGCCCATTGCCTGAATGATCTGCGGCAGCCACAAATTGATCCCATAAAGCGCAATGCCCGAGCCCAGCCCGGCGAGACCCAGCAGGAACAGGCGCGGATCGCAAAGCGCCTGCCATACGCTGCGGTCGGGCGGCGGCGCTCCTTCTGTCAGGCTCGCGGCGATGGTTTTTCGTTCCGCGTCGTCCAGCCACCCGGCCTGGGCGGGGCCATTCGGCAGGACCGCGAGCACCACAAAGGCGAGCAGGACGGCGGGCAGACCCTGGATCAGGAACAACCATTGCCAGCCATGCAGCTGTGCGATGCCATCCATTCCCAGGATCAATCCGGAGAGTGGCCCGCTGATCATCCCGGCAATGGGAATGGCGCTGCAAAAAGTCGCGATGAACCGGCCCCTGTAGGCAGGGGGAAACCACAGGGTCAGATAATAAATCATGCTGGGGGTGAAGCCGCCTTCCGCCACGCCCAGCAGAAACCGCAGCACATAGAAGCTCAGTGGGCCGCGCATGAAGGCGTTCGATGCGGAAACCAGGCCCCAGATCAGCATGACGCAGAAGACCACTGGCCGCGCGCCCAGCCGCGCCAGAAGGAGAGCGGTGGGAATCTGGAATGTGACATAGCCCAGGAAGAAAATGCCCGCGCCCAGGCCGAAGACGGGAGGGGAGAATCCCAGGTCCCGATTCATGGTCAGGGCGGCGAATCCGACATTCGACCGGTCGATGAAGCCCACAATATAGAGCAGCGTGATGAACGGAATCAGCCGCCACGCGCATTTTGCGAAGACACGGTCCGGCTCAACCATCGGGTGCCCCGCCCCAGGCCGGGTCATCCAGGCATGCCAAGGCCGCAATAGCAACAGAACCACGGGCCTCGCATGTCAAGGCTGGGCTTCCGCTTGGCCGGGCATCCCGTCAAGATGGGGCAAAAAAGGGGACGTCCATGAATCTCAGGCTTCTTCGGCTGGCCCTCGTGCTTTTTGCCGCCACGGCCGGTGATACCGTTACAGGCGCCGCCGTTCCGCAATCTGTCCCCAAGCCGGTCACCGTCACGGTGGACGAAGGCACTTCCATGTCGGTGGCGGTTTCACCGGATGGCAAGATGCTGGCGATGGACCTGCAGGGCAGCATCTGGGTGATGCCGGCCACGGGCGGCCCTGCCAAGCGCATGACCGATCTCTTCAGCGACGCCCGCCAACCTGCCTGGTCGCCCGACGGCAAGACCATCGCCTTTTTTGCCTATCGCGATGGTGGCTATGACCTGTGGGCCATAGCGCCCGACGGAAGTGGGCTACGCCGGTTGACCTGGGGCCCGTTTGACGATCGCGAACCGGCCTTCAGCCATGATGGCACCCGCATCGCCTTTTCCTCCGACCGGGGCAATGTGCTGGGCAGCGATTACAATATCTTCGTGCTGGATCTGCGCAGCGGCGAAATCCGCCAGCTCACCAGCAATCCGGCCGAGGACATGATGCCCAGCTGGTCGCCCGATGACCGGCAGGTCGCGTTTGCCTCGACCCGAGAGAACGGCAACGGCATCTGGGCGGTTGACGCCACTGGTGGCGCCGAGCGCCGCCTGAGCACGACCACTAAGCGTATCGATGCGGTCAGTTGGGCCCCCGATGGTCAGATCCTTGCGCATGCCGTGGATGGCACCAAGGGCTGGCTGGAAGCGAATGGCAACTCCATCACGGGTGATGAACATGTCTTTCCGTTTCGTGTGAGCTTTGTGTCGGGAGGCGGATTTTTCTATACCGCCGACGGCAAGATCCGCAAACGCGGCCCCAATGGCGTGGTTGAAACCATTCCCTTCACCGCACAATTGGAAGTCACGCCCGTCCGCAATACCTATGTGCGGCGCAAACGCGATTTCAACAATCTGGCACCGCGCAAGGCTCTGGGCATTGTGAGTCCGGTCCTGTCGCCGGATGGCAAGACCATCGCCTTTGCGGCGCTGGGCGATATCTATCTGATGCCGGTGGGAGGAAAACCGCGCAATATCACCCATGACGCCGCCTTTGACACCGATCCGGCCTGGTCGCCGGATGGCGGCAGCTTGGTCTACAGCTCGGACAAGGTGGGCGGGCTGCTGCAGCTTTGGCTGTATGACGTCAAGAGCGGGCGCGAACGGCAACTGACTCACATTTCCACCCAGCCCATCTGTCCCGCTTTTTCGCCGGATGGGAAACGCATCGCCTATCTGAATGTCGACGGGATGTGGCGGCGCGCCGGCGTGGCGGTGGTGGATGTGGCGAGCGGCGCGATCTCGCAGATCCATGCCTCCATATTCGCGCCGGGCGCACCCACCTGGTCGGCGGACGGCGCGCGCATCGCGGTGGCAATGGTGGCGCCTTACTCGACCCGCTATCGCGAAGGCACCAATCAGGTTCTGACCATGTCGTCGACCGGCTCTGTCACCAACAGCGACGACAAATGGTATGCGCCGGTGCCCAATCTTTCCATCGACAGCCGCGGCGGGAACGGCCCGGTCTGGTCTCCGGACGGCAGCCACATGGCCGCCGTCTATGAAGGCACTTTGACAGTGTTTCCGGTGTCGGCGGCTGGCGCGCCGCTGGGGCCGCCGCGGCATTTGACCAGCGAGATCGCCTATGCGCCCAGCTGGTCGAGCGATGGGCGGCAGATTCTTTATCAGTCCAATGACAAGCTCAGGCTGCTGAATGTCGAAACCGGCCAGGCCAGGACTGTGCCGCTGGACCTCACCTATCGTGTCAACCCGCCCAAGACTCATCTGGTCCTGCATGTCGGCAAGCTGGTGGATGGCGTGTCCAAAACCGCCCGCGCCGATATGGACATCGTGATCGAGGGCAACCGCATCACCGCGGTGGAGCCGCACAAACCCGGCCGCAATGCGATGGAGCTGCCGCAACTGACGGCGATGCCGGGCCTGATCGACTTCCACACCCATCGCCAGAGCGATTTCATCGAACAGCAGGGCAGGGCGTTCCTCGCCTATGGTATTACTGCCATACGAAGCCCCGGCGGCCTTCCCTATGAGGCGGTGGAGGACCGCGAGGCCACCGACGCCAGCATTCGCGTGTCGCCGCGCATCTTCAACACCGGCCATCTGATGGAATGGCAGCGGGTCTATTACAAAATGGGCATCGCGATCTCCTCGCCCGCCCAATTGGAGATGGAGCTTGATCGCGCCCGCATCCTGGGTTTCGATATGCTGAAAAGCTATGTCCGCATGCCCGATCTGCAGCAGCGCCATATCGTGGATTTCGCCCATGCGATGGGCGTTCCCGCCTCCAGCCACGAAATCTATCCCGCCGCCTATGACGGCATCGACAGCGTCGAGCATACGGAGGGGACCTCGCGCCGGGGCTATTCGCCAAAGATGACTTTGGGCAGCAGTTATGACGATGTCGCCCGCATTGTGGGCGCGGCCCATATGACCATGACGCCCACATTGATACCCCGGATGTACGAGTTCCTGCAGGCCGAGCCGGGCATGCGCAACGATCCGCGCCTCAATCTCGATCCGCCCTGGCTGAAGGCGCAAATTCTCGGCGCATCGCCCCATCTCGATTATACCGGCACCGCCAAGGACGTGATGGATATCCAAAAGGCCGGCGGGCGGATCGTGGCTGGCACCGACGAGCCGGAAGGCCTGTATCTGCATTCCGAGCTGGTCTCCTATGTCGCATTCGGCATGACGCCGTATGAAGCGCTTCGGGCCGCCACCGTCACACCTGCGGACATGCTGGACTTGGATGCCGGCGCCATCGCGCCAGGCAAGTTGGCGGACATTGTCCTGGTCGAAGGCAATCCGCTGGAAAACATCGCGGACGCCCAGAAGGTGAAGCGGGTCATCGCCAATGGGCGCATGCTCACATTGGAAGACCTTCTTTCTGGGAAGGCGGAGAACCGGCATTAGGCGCCAGACCATGAACAGACTGTTTCTGCGTTTGACCGTGCCGGCGCTCGTGGCCGGGCTGATCCGACCGGCTTTTACCCAAGATCGCGATTGGGCGCTGTATGGCGGGGAAGGCGGCCGGCGTTTTTCCACGCTTAGCCAGATCACCCTCGCCAATGTCGGCAAGCTGGAACAGGCTTGGCGCTTCGACATGACGGAGGCGGGCGATCCGCAGACCCATCCTTTGGCCATCGACGGCGTGGTCTATGCCTATACCCCGTCGCTGGAGACCATTGCGCTGGATGGCTCAAGCGGAAAATTGCTGTGGCGTTTCCAATCGGGCGTGAAGGCGGGCGGACCGCAGCGTGGCCTGGCGATGTGGCGCAAGGGGCGCGAGCGGCGCCTGTTCGCCAATGCCGGCAGCTATCTCTTTGCGCTCGATCCCGCGACGGGAAAGCCGATTGCCGATTTCGGCACGGGCGGGCGGATCGACCTGCGCGAAGGCCTGGACCGTGATCCCGACAAGATCAGCGTGGCGCTGACCACGCCCGGCGTCATCTGGCGCGACACGATCATCATGGGTTTTCGTACCGCCGAAAGTGCGCCGGCCGCGCCCGGCGACATCCGCGCCTTTGACGTACACACCGGAAAGCGACGTTGGGTGTTCCACACCATTCCGCATCCGGGTCAGCCCGGTTACGAGACCTGGCCGGCGGATTACTGGAAGACCGGCGGTGGCGCCAATGCCTGGCCCGGTATGGTATTGGACGAAAGGCGCGGAGTTCTCTTTGCGCCCACCGGTTCGGCGGTCAGCGATTTCTATGGCTATGACCGCATCGGAGACAATCTCTATGCCAATTGCCTGCTGGCCCTGGATGCCAGTACCGGCAAGCTGATCTGGTATTTCCAGGGCACGCGTCACGATATCGCCGACCGGGATTTTCCTTCGCCGCCGGTGCTTTTGACCTTGAAGCGCAACGGTAAACTGGTAGACGCCGTCGCACAGGCCACCAAGCAGGGCTTTCTTTTTGTATTCGACCGCGTGACCGGAAAGCCTCTATTTCCAATCAACGAAATGCCGGTGCCGCCCAGCAATGTGCCGGGTGAGAAGGTTGCCGCGACTGAGCCCGTGCCGTCGCTGCCCGCGCCTTATGCCCGCCAGCATTTGAGCGAGGGATTGCTCACCAACCGCACGCCGCAGGCGCATCAATGGGCGTTGCAGCAGTTTCGCACTTTCGCCAATGACGGACCCTTCCCTCATATGCGGCGGGGACAGCAGACGCTTGCCTTTCCCGGTTTCGACGGCGGCGCCGAATGGGGCGGCCAGGCGGCCGATGCCAAGCGTGGCATCCTGTACCTGAATTCCAATGACGTCGCCTGGACCGGTGGGCTGGTGGAAAACCACAAGGCCGCCAGCCTTGGCGAGGGGCTGTATCTGGACAATTGCGCCGGCTGCCATGGCACCGACCGCAAAGGTTCGCCGCCGGCATTCCCGTCCCTGGTGGACAGCAAGCTGACGGAAGCCGCAATGGCGGACTTGTTGTGGTCCGGGCGCGGCCGCATGCCAACCTTTCGCGGTCTGTTGGCCGGCGATCTCAAGGCGCTGTTGACCTATGTGCGCAGCGGCTCCGACAAGACTGAGCTTCAGGCCTCCGCCGGCGACGACCGCCCGCCTTACCGCTTCACCGGTTATCGCAAATTCCTGGATCCCGACGGCTATCCGGCGGTCGCGCCGCCATGGGGCACGCTGAATGCCATCGACCTCAACAACGGGACTTATCTTTGGCGAATTCCGCTAGGCGAATATCCCGCCCTGGCGGACAAAAGCACGGGATCGGAAAACTATGGCGGGCCTATCCTGACGGCGGGGGGCGTGCTGTTCATCGGTGCCACGCTTTACGACAAGAAAATCCGCGCCATCGATCCGCTGAGCGGCAAGCTGTTGTGGGAGGCGACCTTGCCTTATGCCGGCAACGCCACGCCCATCACCTATGTTGCGGGCGGGCGGCAATATGTGCTGATCCAGACCGACAATGCGCGCGACAAAAATGCCGCGCAGGGCGCGGCGTATGTCGCCTTCGCTTTGCCGAAGCGCTAGAGGAACAATATGAAACAAGCCTTGATCACTGGTGGGGCACGCGGCATCGGCTTTGGCATTGCCGAGGCGATGCTTCAGGCGGGTTATGGCGTCACGGTGACGGGCCTGACCGCGGAGGAGGTCGCCGCCGTCCTCAAGCGCGACAATCTCAAAGCCGTGACTTTGGATGTGACCCGCGACGCGCAGGTCGCGGCATGCATCGGCGGGCTTGAGCGGCTGGATGCGCTGATCAATTGCGCCGGCATCATCCTGCGCGACGGCAAGGAATTCACCGTCGAAGGCTTTCAACAAGTCATCGACGTCAATCTCACTGGCACCATGCGGATGTGCATGGCCGCCAAACCGTTGCTGGAGCGTCAGGGGGGTACAATCGTCAACACCGCCTCGGTCTGGTCGTTTTTCGGCGGCGGCCTGGTGCCCGCCTATACCGCCTCCAAAGGCGGGGTGGCGCAGCTCACCAAGGCGCTGGCGGTGGCTTGGGCGCCTCATATCCGGGTCAATGCCATTGCTCCGGGCTGGATAGAAACCGAACTCACCAAAGGCGCGCGCGCGGACCAGGCGCGGTCGGAGGCCATTATGGCTCGCACGCCTTTCGGGCGCTGGGGCAAGCCCGACGACATTGGCGGCGCGGTGGTGTTTCTGTGTTCCGAGGCCGCCGGCTTTATCACCGGCACGGTGTTGCCAGTGGATGGCGGCTATACCGCCAAATGAGGACAGGAAAATAAGGACCAGACATGGCGCAAGACAATTCCCGCATTCCCTATCGCCACCTTCAGCCGAAAGAGTCGCCGCCGGAACTGGTGATACCTTCGGTGATCCCAAG
>DATHLY010000054.1:0-4516 GCA_035487655.1 Rhizomicrobium sp.
CGAGCGCATCCATCGCTCCAACCTGATCGGCATGGGCATCGCGCCCTTCGTCTTCGAAGCCGGCAAGACGCGGCGGGACTACCAGCTGACCGGGCGCGAGCTGGTCGATATTCCGGGGCTCTCCGGCAAGGTCGAGCCATCGGGACGATGCACGATCGCCTCCATCTGCTGACGCGGCTTGAGATCGCCCGACAGGCCCGGAATGTCCACCACCTCGCGGCCGGTGAAGCCGTAATCCTTGCGCGTCTTGCCCGCCTCGAAACAGAAGGGCGCAACCCCCATGCCGATCAGGTTGGAGCGATGGATGCGCTCGAAGCTTTCGGTGATCACGGCGCGCACGCCCTGCAGCGCCGGGCCCTTGGCCGCCCAGTCGCGCGAGGAGCCGGTGCCGTATTCCTTGCCGCCGATCACGACCGTGGGATGACCGTCGGCCTTGTAGCGCTGGGCGGCATCGAAGATCGACATGGTTTCGCCGGCGGCACCGGGCTCGCTGTAATAGATGGTGTTGCCGCCTTCCGCGCCCCCCATCATTTCATTGCGGATGCGGATATTGGCGAAGGTGCCGCGCTCCATCAGCTCGAAATTGCCGCGGCGCGAGCCATAGGAGTTGAAATCCTTCTGCGCCACTTGGTGTTGGGTGAGATAGGTCCCACCCGGCGCCGTCAGTTTGATGTTGCCGGCGGGCGAGATGTGGTCGGTGGTGATGGAGTCGCCAAACACCGCCAGCACGCGCGCGCCCTTGATCTCGTCCACTGGCCTGGGCTTGACGGTCATGCCAGCGAAGAAAGGCGGATTTTTCACATAGGTCGAAGCCGGGTCCCACTGATAGGTCTGGCCCTTGACCAGCTTGACCTTCTTCCAATTGGCGTCTCCCTTGAACACATCGCCATAGCGCTTCTTGAAGTTGGCGGGTCTGACCGCCTTGGCGATGGCCGCGGAGATTTCCTTTGGGCTGGGCCAGATGTCTTTGAGATAGACAGGTTCGTCGTTGCGGTCATAGCCCACCGGTTCCTTGGTAAGATCCATATTGACGGAGCCCGCCAGCGCGTAGGCCACAACCAACATGGGTGAGGCCAGGTAATTGGCGCGCACCTGGGGATGGACGCGGCCTTCGAAATTGCGGTTGCCCGAGATCACCGCCGCCGCCACCAGATCGGATTCGGTGACCGCCTTGGCCACCGGCTCGGGCAAAGGTCCGGAATTGCCGATGCAGGTGGTGCAGCCATAACCCGCCAAGGTGAAACCGAGCTTGTCCAGCGCCTTGTCCAGGCCGGCCTTGGCAAGATAATCGGTGACGACCTGCGAGCCCGGCGCCAACGAGGTCTTCACCCAGGGACGCACCTTCAGGCCGCGCGCCACCGCCTTCTGCGCCACCAGGCCGGCGCCGATCATCACGGTTGGGTTGGAGGTGTTGGTGCAGGAGGTGATGGCTGCGATCACCACATCGCCATGGCCTATTGTTGTCTGGCTGCCTTCCAGCGTGGCGCGCTTGTTGGCGGTCTCTTCCTTCTTCCAGGTCTTGATCAGATTTTCGGCGAAATTGCCCGAAATGCCCGACAGCGGCACGCGATCCTGCGGCCGCATCGGACCTGCCATGCTGGGCTCCACCGTCGTCATGTCCAGGCTCAACGTATCGGTGAACACCGGGTCTTGCGACTTGGCGGTGCGCCACAGGCCCTGCGCCTTGGCATATTTCTCCACCAGCGCCACCCGGGCCGGCTTGCGCGCCGTGGCTTTCAGGAAGCGGACGGTTTCGGCATCGATGGGGAAGAAGCCGCACGTGGCGCCATATTCCGGCGCCATATTGGCGATGGTGGCGCGGTCTTCCAGCGATAGCTCATCCAGCCCCGGCCCGTAATATTCCACAAACTTGCCCACCACGCCCTTCTTGCGCAGCATCTGGGTGACGGTCAGAACCAAGTCGGTGGCGGTGACACCTTCGCGAAGCTTGCCGGTCAACTTGAAGCCGACGATCTCCGGGATCAGCATGGAAATGGGCTGGCCCAGCATGGCGGCTTCCGCCTCGATACCGCCAACGCCCCAGCCCAACACTGCCAAGCCATTGATCATGGTGGTGTGGCTGTCGGTGCCCACCACGGTGTCGGGGAAGGCGACCTCGACCGTCTTCTTGGTCTTGGGATCCTTGGTTTTGCGGGTCCAAATCGTCTCGGCCAGATATTCCAGATTCACCTGGTGGCAGATGCCGGTGCCCGGCGGCACCACGCGAAAATTGGCGAAGGCTTGCTGGCCCCAGCGCAGGAAGGTGTAGCGCTCGCGGTTGCGCTCATATTCCACGGCGACATTCTTCTTGAAGGAATCCTTCTTGCCAAAATTGTCGACCATCACGCTGTGATCGATCACCAGATCCACTTCCGCCAGCGGGTTGATCTTTTCCGGATTGCCGCCCAGCTTCTTCATGGCGTCGCGCATCGCCGCCAGATCCACCACCGCCGGCACGCCGGTGAGGTCCTGCATCAACACGCGCGCGGGCCGAAAGGCGATCTCGCGATCGGATGTGCGCGTCTTGGCCCAATCCACCACCGCCTTGACGTCATCCTTGGTGACGGTCTGGCCGTCCTCGTGGCGCAAAAGATTTTCCAGCAGCACCCGCATGGAATAGGGAAGTTTGGAGACGCCCTTGAGACCGTTCTTCTCCGCCGCCGCGAGACTGAAATAGTCATAGCTCTTGTTGCCAACCTTGAGCGTCTTGCGGCACTTGAAACTGTCCAGGCTCTGCGTCACGGGAGTCCCTTCCGTTAAGAATTGAACGGACACCCCTTTAGTCATAATCCCGCCCAAAAGGAAGGCGCGAAACAGTCTCACCAGGTCATTTGGGGACCCGTTGCCCCTTTGCGCGGAGCTTTTGCCGCCGTAGCGCCGGCTGGCTAGGTATCTATGCTGACTAAAAAATGCCCCATTGGGATGGCATTGTCGGCGCCAGGAAGGGGGGTGGTGACTTTTGCCGAAAGGCGAAAGCGGCCGCCATGAGATGTGTCTTGAAGTCCGTGATTACATTGTCGGCCTTGCTGCTTGCGAGTACATCGCTCGGCTGGGCGCAGCCCGATGCCGGACCCGGCGTGCCGCCGGGCATGGCCTCGCGCTTGGCGTCGGAACGCATGGGTCCCGTCGAGCCGGGTCTTTACAGCGCCGGTGACAGCGGCAGCTTCACGCTTCAATCCTACGGCACGGGCAAATATCTGCTGCGCTTCGCGGGGCATGCGGAAAATTTCGTCCTGACGGTGGAACGCGCCTCGCTGGGCGCCAAGCTGCTCAAATATGACACCGGCACGACCGCGATGAGGGTCTCGATTTGGGGCGGACTTACTCTGTACACGCAGGACGCGCCCCAGGGCGTGCCCGCCACCCGCCAGAGCGCGACGCCGCCCTCCGATGTGCTCGAGATTTCCGCCGCGGAGCTGCAGACTGCCTTCAATGACGAATCCAGCCACCTCACCTATGTCCAGAATATCGCGCTCAAATTTTCGGCGGATCCTGCCGTGCTGGCCGCCGACCCGGAGACGCGTGGCCGCGCGTTCGATGCATTGACCAATGCCGCGGTAGGCATTGAACGTTTCCTTGCCGCTACTCCCCAGGCGCGGCAGGTGCTGGTCAAGCGCGTCAACAGCGTCAAGGTGGCCGAAGGCGGCAAGCCTACAGTGGCGCTTGCAGGGCAGACGCTGTTGATCAGCTTCGTACCAGGCGAAGGACATGAAGGCCATGCCTCATCGCTCGCCATCCAACAGGAGCTGGGCAAGCTCCTGGCGGCATCGGCGCGGGATGTAGCGACGAAGTGATCGTCCGTTCTTCCCCCTCCCCTTGCGGGAGGGGGCAATCGGATTGAGCGAAGCGAAATACGATTGGGGGAGGGGGCGCTTCAGCGTCACCCCTCCCCCAAGTCATTCTCGCTTTGCTCGAATGACTTGCCCCCTCCCGCAAGGGGAGGGGGAATTCGCTACTTGCTCATCACAGTCACACGGCCGACGCTGGTGTCGCCCGCGATCAGATTGTCCTTGGGATCAAAGACCCAGTAACTGGCCTCGGTAAACTGGCCGGTGCCGATGCCCATGCCATTGCCCACTCCACCCAGGACCTTGCCGTCGTGATCTAGCTTGAGGAACTGGCCGTCCTGGCCAGATGCCATCCAGGGATTGCCCTTGTGGTCGAAGTTCAAGGCGCAGACCAGATTCCGCATCTGCAAGGTCTTCACGAAGCGGCCGTCGGCCGTATAGACCACGATCCGATACTGTTCGCGGTCGCCGATCCACACATCGCCGTTCCTGGGATCGATGGCCAGGCCATGGGTGGAATCGAATTTGCCCTGCCCCACTTCGTTGCCGAACCACTGACCGACATATTTGCCGTCCTTGGTGAGGTGCAGGATGCGCGCCACGCCTTCCTTGTTGGCGGGATCGTCGGAGTCCACGTCATTGGGACTTTCATTGGCGTGACCTTGGGCGATGTAGACATCGCCATTGGGCCCAAAGGCCACCATCACCGGCTGCCACAACAGGCGCTG
>DATHLY010000055.1:0-4124 GCA_035487655.1 Rhizomicrobium sp.
GATGGCGGCGGCGGCGGCGGTCACCGGTCATCTCACCGACGTGCGGACGCTTTAGGCGCGCGTCTTTTGCGTCGTGAGTTCGTCGCGCCATCGCTCGTGTACGTCTTGTACACGTCGCTCGGCGCTCCTGCTCACGCCGCAAAATCCGTCGCTACTATCGAATGTTAAGCCCTCGCGCGATGAACGGCCCTTGCGCTATTTGGACAGGCCGCGCGCGATGAAAGGCCCGTTGCGAAAACCGGGTTTGCCATAGAGGAAGGGCGTACCGTCCCAATTGGTGACCTTGCCGCCTGCGGCGCGCAGCACCGCATGACCAGCGGCGGTGTCCCATTCCATTGTCTCTCCGGCGCGGGGATAGATATCGGCTTCTCCCGCCGCCACCAGGCAGAATTTCAGCGACGATCCCGCATTGGTGTGGCCCTTGATGGGCAGGGTCTTGAGCAGCGCGTCGGTCTTGGTATCGGGATGCGAGCGGCTGGACACCGCCACCAGCCCATCTGGGTCCGGTACACGACAGGCGATGTCGCGGATTTTGCCGCTGGACAGCTCGAAGGCTCCTTCACCGGCCGCGCCCACGAACAGCCGGCCGATGGCAGGCGCTAGCACCACACCGCTCGCCGGCTCCCGATCGACGATCTCCCCGATATTAACGGTGAACTCCCCGCCGCGTTTCAGGAATTCCTTGGTGCCGTCCACCGGGTCCACCAGGAAAAAGCGCGCGCCCACTTCGCAGATGTGTCCGGCAGCGGCTTGTTCCTCGGCCACAACCGGCACGCCTGGGAAGGCCAAAGCCAATTCGCCCAGGATCAGCCGCTCGGCTTCTTCATCGGCATCGGTCACCGGCGAGCGATCCGGCTTCACGCGGGCATCGCAGCCGGCCTCATAGTGGCGCATCACCACCTCTCCCGCCGCCCGCGCGATGCGGACCAGTGTTTCCAGGCGCGATGAGAGCGTTGCGTCCATGTTGAGAATTCCTTAAGACCCAATGGCATGTTAAGGGCCCATTAACCGATTGCTAACCAGTCGGGCTGCATTGAGTTTGTCATGACAGAGATCGAATTTGCCGCCTTGCTCGTCAGCCGTGTGTGTCACGACCTTGTCGGGCCTTTGGGAGCCGTGGTCAACGGGATGGAGGTGCTGGAGGACGAGCGCGATCCCACCATGCGCGCCGATGCCATCAAGTTGGTGACCATGAGCGCCGACCAAGCGCTTGCCCGCATCCAGTTCATGCGAATCGCTTTTGGCGCCGCGGGTTCGGCCGGAGCCGAGCTCGACTTGGGCGAGGCCGGCCGGCTGATCGAGGGCCTTTTGCAGGGCGGCAAGGTTCAGCTGTCCTGGCGCGCGCCGCGGCTCTATTGGCCCAAGGACTGGGCCAAGCTGCTGATGAACGCCACCTTGCTTGCGGCAGACTGTCTGCCGCGCGGCGGCATGGTGACGGTGGAAACCGGTCCTGATGCTTTGGCGCCGTCCTTTCAAATCCGCGCACAAGGGCTGAATGCCCGCGTCACGGAAGAGGTTGCCCAGGCTCTCGAAGGCGAGGCGGTGAATGTGGATGCGCGTCATGTCCAGCCGTTTCTCACCCATAAGCTCTCCCGTTCGGTCAACGCCGCGCTGACCATCTCGCCGGGCGAAGGCGTGGTCGAGCTCAAAGCCGGATAGAGACTTTTTCAAGGGCACCGGCGGCTAAATAAGGGATTTTCCGCTCAGCCGTTCCAGCACTCTGACGGGCGCGCGCTCGGGCTGCGCCATCTCGCTCACCTCCAGATGGAACGTCTGCTCCAGGGCGAATTCGCCGCCCAAGGCGGCATGCAGCACCTGATCGGTGAAGACCAGCCAGCAGGAACCGGGCGGAAACACGATCTCGTGATGCGGACTGTTCTGTTGAAAGTCCAAATCCAGCTTGCCCGCATCGTGCAGCGACAGCATCAACTCGTCATACAGGCTGCGCCGGCCGCGGGTTATGCCCAGTCTGTCGTACAGCCAGGATTTGCCTGGCCAAGACCTCGTAAGTAAGTGCGGGCCCACCTTGGGCAGGAAGGCGCGCGCAAAATCCTCGAACGGTTCGCCGACATGCCAGCGCCGCGGAGAATCGGGCGCGACATTGGCGAAGAAGCGCAGGATGCGGCGGCCGCCCATCGGGCGCGACGGAAAGGCATCGATGTGCAACAGGCGGTCATCGCTGATTTTGGAATAATGCCGGTCTTTCACTTGCACCGGCCGGAAGGAGGTGCGGGCACGCTCCACACTCCGGTAAGGCAAAAGATCATGCATCAGCCGCGTGGCCCGGCTTCCAAACCGTTCGATCATGGCCGCCAGCGCTGCGGCCCTCTCGCCTGTCAGCGAACTCGCCTGCATTTTGCCGGTGGTATGATCCAGGGAAATGTTCTTGGCTTTGCCATCGGAAACGTCGGCATCCAGAAAAGGCTTTTCCGCCTCCGATAGCCTGAAGGCGAGATTGGGGAAGAAGAGAACCGCACCCCGTTCCAGCGCCGCCACCGCGCGCGCCTTCAGATCGGCATCGTAAGGGCCGTTCCAAGTATTGAGCGGCAAGGTCTCAAGCATGACGTGACTCAAGCATGGCTTTGCGTCATCGCGCCATAGATCAGGCTGCGCAAGTCACGGCGCAGGCGCACCCGCCGTGCCGTGTCCACGATCGCCTGGGTCATGAATACCACCGCCATGTCTTCCTGGGGATCCACGAAAAAGGCCGTCGAAGCCATGCCGCCCCAGGCGAATTCGCCGGCCGTGCCGGGAATGCCGACCCGCGCCGGGTCCAAGGTCACGGCCACGCCCAGGCCGAAGCCGATACCGCGATAGCCGCTCTCATTGAAGGCGTCGGCGACCGGCGAGAGGTCGGCGATCTCCCTGCCCTCCGGCAATTGATTGCCGGTCATCAGCTGGACGGTCTTGGGCGACAACAGGCGCGCTCCCTCCAACTCGCCCTTGTTCAGCAGCATCCGGCAGAAGCGCAAATAGTCTTCCGCCGTGCCTGCCAGCCCGCCGCCGCCCGATTCCAGCTTGGGAGCCGCAAACCAAAGCGAGTTTTGCGGATCGTCGAACAGATCGAGTTTGCCGTCTTTCAGCACATAACAGGCGGCAAAACGATCGCGTTTGTGATCGGCGACCTGGAAATCGGTATCCGCCATTTTCAATGGCGCGAGGATCTTTTCGCGCACAAAGGAGGCATAGGACTGGCCGGATACACGTTCGATCAGATAGCCCACGACATCGATGGACACCGAATAGATCCAAGCCTCGCCCGGCGAATATTCCAGCGGCAAACTCTCCAGTTGGGCGATCATGGCGCGGAGCCCGCCTTCAGTGTCGAACTCCGCGATGCGCAGGCGCCGGTAGGCGGCGTCGATCGGCGTGCGGTTGTGGAAGCCATAGGTGAAGCCTGCGGTGTGGCGCAAAAGGTCCAGCACCGTCATGGTGCGCTTCGGCGCCTCGCCGCCTTGAACCTTCAGAACGGCAAAATCGGGAATGAAGCGTGCAACCGGATCGTCCAGCGCGATGCGGCCTTCCTCCATCAGCATCAACAGCGCCACCGCCGTGACCGGCTTGGTCATGGAATAGAGACGGAAGATGGCATCCGGGCGCATGGGGATCGCACGGCCCATGTCCATCCGGCCCACCATGCTCGAATGGACCAGGCGTCCACGCCGCCAGATCAAGGTCAGCGCGCCCGGCAAAAAGCCGGCCTCGACTTGCCCCTGCAGGAAGCGCGGGATACGTGCGAGTCGCTCTTCTGAAAATCCATCTGGCGTAATCATGGCGGGGGTTATACTAACCCCCGCCATGAATGACAGTCCCAAAAAATGGCCCGCGCTTTCGCTTTTCGAGGCGCATGCCCGCCTCACTGCGCCGGGCGCGGCCTTCGAAACCGCCGAAATCACGGTGCGCGGTTTGCCCATGCGGGTATGGAAACATGTGCCAACTACCGCCGCGGAAGCCTTCGCTCTGGCGCGGGCGAATGGCGCCAGGGAGTTCCTGGTCACCCAAGGCGAACGCGTAAGTTATGAAGGTTTTGCGCGGGCAAGCCTTGCGGTTGCGAATTGGCTTGCCGGACAAGGCCTGAAAAAAGGCGACCGGGTCGCGCTGGTGATGCGCAATCTTCCCGAATG
>DATHLY010000056.1:0-2629 GCA_035487655.1 Rhizomicrobium sp.
ATCGATGGCGGGGTGGGCCATGAAGCCGAACAGGTTGAGGCGATAGTTGAGCGTGACCACCACCAGCCTGCCACGCGTCACCAGCTTGGCGGCGTCATAATCGTTGGAGGCGCCGTCGTAGTAGCCGCCGCCATGAATCCACACCAGTACCGGCAATTTAGCTTTCAGGTCTTGTGTAAAGACATTGAGGTAAAGGCAGTCCTCGTTGTTGTTGGGCGGCCCGGCAAAGGGTCCCAAGGTGGTGACTTGCGCGCAGGTGGGGCCGAACTGGTCGGCCTTGCGCACGGAAGTCCACTTCGCCGCCGGCTGCGGTGGCATCCAGCGCAGATTGCCGACCGGCGGCTTCGCATAAGGAATTCCGAGGAACTCAGAAACGCCGCTTTTGCTCACACCTTCAAATTTAGCGTCTGTGGTTGTCGCCACCGGCGCGGCACGCGCGCCCAATGTCGCAGCAAGCAGGATTGCCAGCGCCAGCCGGATCATTGCTTCTTGCTCTGGATATAGCTGACCACCTGCCAGATCTCATCCGCTGTCATCTTGTCCTTCCAGGCCGGCATGCCCCGCGGCGTGCCTTCCGCGATGGTGTGATAGATCTCGCCCGGCTTGCCGCCATAAAGCCAAATGTTGTCGGTCAGGTCCGGCCCCATGCCCCCGGTCAGATCATAGGCATGGCAGCCGGCGCAATTCATCTTGCCGAACAGGGCGTGGCCGGCCTCCACGGCATCAGTCTTGCCCTCAGAGGGATTGGGCGTGTCCGCCGTCACCTCTGCCAGTGCGGGTGTTGCGATCAGGACAAATGCGAGAATTGGACTCTTCATCAGTTGTGTGCCGCCGCTAATTATGTGCTGCCGCCGGGGGCACCGAGACCGGCGCCGCCGCATCCGAGTGGGACACTAGCTGGCTGGCGCCGCTGCCGATGCCTGTGCCATCAACCGAGAAGACATAGAGCGTGTTGCCGCCCGGCATGAACCCGCCCACCCTTCTCAGCACGCCGGCGCCGCCGCCGACGCCGGTATAGACCGCCACATATTGCCGCTTGTCGGGTCCGGTAAAAGTCATCGGCGCCGCGGTGATGCCGGAGCCCAGTTTCTGCGACCACAGCACCTTGCCGGTGCGCGCATCGGCGGCACGGAACCAGCCATCCATGGTGCCGTAGAACACCAAGTCGGAGCCGGTGACCACCGCGCCGCTCCAGACATACAGATTCTCCTTGATGCTCCAAATGCGTTTGCCCGCAACCGGGTCCCAGGCAATGAACTCGCCCCAATTGCCGCCTGGCCCGGCATGGCGAACCATTTCCATGCCGTCATAGGGGCTGCCTGGAATGTACTGGACGATGTGGTTGGTCAGGTCCATGCAGCTGTTGAACACGCCGGCATAGAGCAGCCCAGTACGCGGACTGAAGGCCGACGGATTCCAGTTCTTCACCCCGATGTCGGGCGGACAGATATTCTCCACCTTCTTTTCCACAATCGGATGCGCGGCATCGTTGACGATCGGCATACCGGTGGAGAGGTCTATCTTCTGGGCCCAATTCTGATGGCCAAACGGTTCAGCCACCAGCACCTCGCCGGTGGCGCGATCGATGGTGTAGCCAAATCCGTTACGATCGAAATGCACCATCACCTTGCGGCGGGCGCCCTTCCAGGGAATCTCGATCAACACATTCTCGTTGATGCCGTCATAGTCCCATTCGTCATGCGGCGTGAATTGATAGGCCCATTTCGCCTGGCCGGTATTGGCGTCGCGCGCGAACACCGCCGAGCTCCACAGATTCAAGCCGGGCCGTTGCGACGGCACACGCGGCCCTGGATTGGAGGTGCCGTAATAAACTTCGTTCCGGTCAGGATCGTAGGACACCCAACCCCAAGGCGCCGAAGCGCCCTGCTTCCACATCTCGCCCGGCCAGCTGGAAACGCCCAGATCCTTGCCCTTCATCCATGGATAGAAGGGCTTGAAATCCGCGCCGATCAGCGCGCCATCATCGGGGCCATTGGTGAAAGCCTTCCAGATGGTGTGGCCGTCTTTGACATCCAGTGCCTGGAACCAGCCATTGGTGCCCAGTTCGCCGCCGCTGGAACCGACATAGACCCTGTCGCCGACCACAAAAGCGGCCTGGGTCAAGGTGGGCCCCTTGGCGACATCGTCCAGCAGGACGCGCCACACTTCCTTGCCGGTCTGGGCGTCGACCGCCACGGTGTGATCGTCGAGCAGATTGTAGATCAGCTTGCCGTCGGCATAGGCCCAGCCACGCAGCACCTTGTCGCAACAAGCTTCGCCGATGGCGCGAGGATCGGGATTGGGCTGAAACACCCATTTGATGGGTGCACCCGTCTTGGACAAATCCAGAGCATAGGCGATGTTGGGAAAGGGCGTGACCAGATACATGGTGTCGCCCACCACCAGCGGCGCGCCTTCATGGCCGTACATCTGCCCGTCACTGAAGCTCCAGGCGATGCGCAGCCGTCCGACATTGGCCTTGTTGATCTGAGTCAGGGGGCTGTAACGGGTGTTGGCATAATCCCGCGCCTGGCGCCTCCATTGCCCTGCCGGATCATTGGGCGCGAGATTGGCGGTCGCGCCGGTAAGGGATCCCGTACCGGATTTGTCCGCGGCCTTGTCGGCAGCC
>DATHLY010000057.1:0-3571 GCA_035487655.1 Rhizomicrobium sp.
TTGAGATCGGCAATGTCCTCGGCCGGCTTGGCATGGGACTTACCGGCCTGCTCGCTGTTCTTGGCCGCGGCGCCGAAGGGCGCGAACATGGCCATGGCGTGCTCGAACATCTGCAGGTTCTGGCGTGTCAGGTCTTCCACCATTTTGTTGCCGCCGCCCAAGGCTTCGGCGATGCGATCGCGCATGGCGCCTTGGTTCTTGGTGAAGCCTTCCATGCTCATGTCCAGATAGCCGGGCACAAAGGCCTGCAAACTGTCGCCATAGAAGCGGATCAGCTGGCGCAGGAATTTGATCGGCAACAGCGATTGGCCCTTGGCTTCCTCTTCGAAGATGATCTGGGTCAGCACCGAGCGGGTAATGTCCTCGCCCGTGCGCGCGTCCTGCACCTCGAATTCGGTACCCTCCTTCACCATGGCGGCAAGGTGATCCAAGGTGACGTAGGAGGAAGTCTGGGTGTTATAGAGCCGGCGGTTGGCGTATTTCTTGATGATCACTGGACCTTCGGCTTTGGCTTTTTCTTCTGACACGTATTTTGTTCCCCGGATTCTGTATACAGCGCCTCCCCGAAGGCGCCTTGCGCCCGAAAGCGCAGCCATTGACGGTGCGTAAGACACCACCCCGCAGTGCGGGAGTCCAGCGTCATTTAGCAGCCGCAATACCGGATAGACTGTCACATTATTCTTAAGACGTTGATATAAAATGATATTTTGTCCGCCATTTACCAATGCCCGCGTTCGCGGCATTTTGCGCTCCGCGCCATAGAACATATATCCGTCAACGGAAGGTCACCCATGGAAGATGTCGTCATTGTTTCCGCCGCCCGTACCGCCGTGGGGGCGTTCAGCGGCGCTTTTGCCACCCTGCCGGCGCACAGACTGGGTGAGGTCGCGATCAAGGGCGCACTGGAGCGCGCCAAGCTCGCGCCGGAAGAGGTGAGCGAAGTCATCCTGGGTCAGGTCCTCACCGCCGCCCAGGGACAAAACCCTGCCCGCCAAGCCTCGATCGCGGCCGGCATTCCCATCGCCACGCCGGCCTGGGGCATCAACATGGTCTGCGGTTCGGGCCTGCGCACCGTGGCGTTGGGCGCCCAGGCCATCCGGCAAGGGGACAGCAAGATCGTGGTGGCCGGCGGACAGGAATCCATGAGCCTTTCCACTCATGCCGCTTATTTGCGCGCAGGCCAGAAAATGGGCGATCTCAGCTTCATCGACACCATGATCCGCGATGGATTGTGGGATGCCTTCAACGGCTATCACATGGGCATGACGGCGGAGAATGTCGCCAGGGAATGGCAGATCACTCGCGAGGAACAGGATCGCTTTGCGGTGGCCTCGCAGAACAAGGCGGAAGCCGCCAAGAAGGCCGGCCGCTTCAAGGATGAGATTGTTGCCGTCACCGTGAAAGGCAGGAAGGGCGATACGCTGGTCGATACCGATGAGTATATCCGCGACGGTGCCACCTATGAGGCGGTGGCGGGCCTCAGGCCGGCCTTCGACAAGGCTGGCACGGTGACCGCGGGCAATGCCTCCGGCATCAATGACGGCGCCGCTGCCCTGGTGCTGATGAGCGCCAAGGATGCGGTCGCCCGTGGCCTGACCCCCATGGCGCGTATCGCCAGTTGGGCGCAGGCCGGCGTCGATCCCAAAGTGATGGGCTCGGGCCCAATCCCAGCGTCGCGCGCGGCGCTGCAAAAAGCGGGCTGGAAGGCATCCGACCTGGATCTGGTGGAAGCCAATGAGGCCTTTGCCGCCCAGGCCTGCGCCGTCAACAAGGACATGGGTTGGGATCCGGCCAAAGTGAATGTCAATGGCGGCGCCATCGCCATCGGCCACCCCATTGGAGCATCGGGCGCGCGTATTCTCACCACCCTGTTGTTCGAAATGGGCAAGCGAAATGCCAAGAAGGGGCTGGCCACCTTGTGTATCGGCGGCGGTATGGGCATTGCGCTGACGGTTGAGCGCTAGGCCTTTTCTTTTTTGACCGAACGCTCTGCCAGTGCAGCGCAGCAATCGTTCCGGTTGAAACGCTCTCAAAATGCGGCCTAATGGCTTTGTCGGACACAAAGCAAAGGATAGAGCATGGCTAGGGTGGCAGTGGTGACGGGCGGTACGCGCGGCATTGGCGAAGCGATTTCAATGGCCTTGAAGAATGCCGGCTACACCGTGGCGGCGAATTATTGCGGCAATGAGGAACGCGCCAAGGCCTTCAGTGATCGCACCGGTATCAAGTCCTACAAATGGGATGTCGCGTCCTTAGACGACTGCGTTTCCGGCGTGAAGAAAGTTGAGAACGAATTGGGGCCGGTGGAGGTGATCGTCAACAATGCCGGCATCACCCGCGACGGCACGATGAAGAAGATGAACCGCGGCGCCTGGGATGAGGTGATGGATACCAACCTGGGCGGCTGCTTCAACATGTGCAAGGCCGCCTGGGACGGCATGCTGGAGCGCAAATTCGGCCGCGTGGTCAATATCGGCTCCATCAACGGCCAGGCGGGTCAGTACGGCCAGGTGAACTATGCCGCAGCCAAGTCGGGCATCCATGGATTCACCAAGGCGCTTGCCCAGGAAGGCGCGCGCGCAGGGATAACCGTCAATGCGATCGCGCCCGGCTATATCGACACCGACATGGTCGCCGCCGTTCCGGCGGACGTGCTGACGAAGATCGTTGCGCGTATTCCAGTGGGGCGGCTGGGGCAAGCCTCCGAAATCGCCCGCGGCGTGTTGTTCCTGGTGGCCGATGAGGGTGGATTCATCACTGGAAGTACGTTGTCCATCAATGGTGGCCAGCACATGTATTGACAGGGGCGCGGGTCTTTTGCGCCCTGAGTTCGTCGCGCGTGCTGTGAGCCGCGTCACGCGAAGCGTGTGAGCAGGTCCGGTGGACCTGCGAAAGCGGCAAACGCCGCGAGCTTAAGCGAGCGGCCGTGGAAATTCGCTCTGCGCGTTGCTACGCTGCCGCTGGCAACCCTGCCCACGCCGCAAAATTCCTCGCGCCGAAGGTAGTGCAGGCAGCATTCGATAGGCTGGCCTTCGACAATGTCAGCGACAGCCGGTAGAAA
The DNA here is from genome assembly GCA_035487655.1 of Rhizomicrobium sp. Lineage (GTDB taxonomy): Bacteria > Pseudomonadota > Alphaproteobacteria > Micropepsales > Micropepsaceae > Rhizomicrobium. The sequence continues at coordinate 3,062 of DATHLY010000057.1, forward strand.
TCTGGAATGATCACCTCCCTCACCGCCGAGAATCTTGTCTGCGTGCGTGGCGACAAGCGGGTGTTCGAAGGCGTGAGCTTTCGCGTCGCCGCCGGTCACGCGTTGGCAGTGGAAGGCGCCAATGGCGCAGGCAAGACGTCGCTCTTGCGGATGATTGCCGGCTTTCTCGCGCCGGCGGCGGGCCGCCTGATCGTCAAAAATGCGCGAGGAGAAAGCGACGATGCCGAAGAGCGCGGCAAGTCGGTCGGCTGGCTGGGACATCAAGATGGGCTCAAGCCACAGCTGACCGTGATCGAGCAGCTGAACTTCTTTGCACATCTCTACGGCAAGCAAGCCGATCCATCGCTGCTGGAACAGGTGGGATTGGCGCGCCAGCGCGACCTGCCGTGCCGCTATCTCAGCGCCGGGCAAAGGCGGCGGCTGGCGCTGGCGCGGCTCTTGGCCGGCACGCGCGCGCTATGGCTGCTGGATGAGCCATTCGCGGCGCTGGATACAGCGGGGCAGAGGCTG
>DATHLY010000058.1:0-2445 GCA_035487655.1 Rhizomicrobium sp.
TGTAATCATAGGCGCCCGCCAGCGGCAAAGGCAGCAAAACCCCCGCCCGCTGCTGGGGCTGAATAATCGGGATTTGTGGCGTTGGGCGGGCGTGCCTCATGGGATACATTCGTCACGCCGATTTGCCGGAATCAAGCCAGAAGAGAGAACCATGAAAATATTTCTCGACACCGCCGACGTCGCGGAAATCCGCGAATTTGCTGCTTCCGGCCTGGTGGACGGCGTCACCACCAATCCTTCCCTGGCCGCCAAGACCGGACGCGATTATGGCGAATCGCTGAAAGAGATCTGTTCCATCGTATCGGGCTCGGTCAGCGCCGAAGTGCTCTCCACCGATTTCGACGGCATGATGAAGGAAGGCAAGGCGGTTTCGAAGATCGCCAAGAACATCACCATCAAGGTGCCGCTGACCTGGGACGGGCTGAAGGCCTGCAAGGCGCTGTCGGGCGAAGGCTTGCTGGTCAATGTCACGCTGTGCTTCTCGCCGGTGCAGGCGATGATGGCGGCCAAGGCGGGCGCGACCTTCATCTCGCCGTTCATCGGCCGCGTCGATGATGTGGGCGAGGACGGCATGGGCCTGATCCGGGACATCCGCACCATCTATGACAATTACGGTTTCAAGACGGAAATCCTCGCCGCCTCGATCCGCAGCGTCAGCCATGTGCGCGAGGCGGCGCTGGCGGGCGCGGACGTCGCCACCATGCCCACGGATATTTTCAAGAAATTGATGAGCCATCCGCTCACCGACAAGGGGCTGGCTGCGTTCATCGCCGACGCCAAAAAGGCGAATGTGACGATCAAGACCTAGGGCCGTGGGCCGCTCTGTCGAGGAATTGCAGAAAATCTGGCTGGCGGCGCTGGCGCATGAACGGCGCGCCAGCCCCAATACGCTGCGCGCCTATGGCGACGATGTTTCGCGCTTTATCGGGTTCCAGCGCGGTCATTTGAACGGCGCGGTGACGGAGCGGGCGCTGGCGAATTTGAAGGCCGCCGATATCCGCGCCTTCATCGCGGCGCGGCGTTCGGAGGGCTTGGGCGCTGGCGGCGTGCAGCGGGCGCTGGCCGGCATCCGCAGTTTCTATCGCTTTCTTGCCAAGGAAGGCATTCTGGAAAACGCCAACGTGCGGGCGGTGAAGACGCCGCGCATCAAGCGGCGGCTGCCAAGGCCGCTAACCGTCAGCGAGGCGCAGCGCGCCATCGACGATGCGGGCAGCCACGATGTCGATTGGCTGGGTGCCCGTGACGCCGCCTTGCTGACACTTCTGTATGGCGCGGGCTTGCGCATTTCCGAGGCGTTGAGTTTGAAACGCGGCGATGTTCCGCTGGGCGAAAGTCTCACCGTGCTGGGCAAAGGGCGCAAGGAGCGTATGGTGCCGATTTTGCCGGTGTTGCGCGAGGCGATCAGCGCCTATGCCGGGAAAATCCCGTTTACCGGCGCGTCATCTTCTGCGCTGTTTCTGTCGCGGCGGGGTCTGCCGATGAGCCCGCGTGAGGCGCAAGCCCTGATGCAGCGGCTGCGGGGACGGCTCGGCCTGTCCGAGCGGGCCACGCCGCATGCGCTGCGCCATTCCTTCGCCACCCATCTGCTCCAGGGCGGCGGCGATCTGCGCAGCGTGCAGGAGTTGCTGGGCCATGCCTCGCTGTCCACCACCCAGACCTATACCGAGATCGACATGCGCCGGCTGATGGAAACCTACGAGGCCGCGCATCCCAGGGGAAAACAGGTTTGAAGCCGGTAGCCGCCGGCAAAATTTCCGGGCTGCTGGCGATTGGCCTGCTTTGTTTGGGCTTGATCCCAGAGTTCGCCGGGGCGAAGGAGCCGCAGTCCATTTCGGCCCGGATCGCACGCCTGCGCGCCGATCTGGCCGGGCCGCAAAGCGCGACAGAGGTTCTGACACGCTGGTGCGCCGATCTGGGATTGGCATCGCCGCCGGTCATCAAAGCCGTGCTGGTGCCCGGCACGGACCGCAAGCCCGATGCCGCCATACGCGCGCTGCTGAAGGCGCCTGCCGGCCAGCCGATCCGCTATCGCCGGGTGCGGCTGATGTGCGGCAAGCAGGTCTTTTCCGAGGCGGACAATTGGTATCTGCCGGACAAGCTCACCGCCGATATGAACCAGACCCTCGACCGGACCGACACGCCGTTCGGCGCTGTTGTCCGGCCCCTGGCCTTTCACCGCAAGACGCTGGCGGTGACGCAGGAGGCGGTCCCAAATACGATCCTGCAGGTGCGCGCGCTTTTGCTGACCGGCGACGGTGTGCCCTTCAGCCTGGTGGTGGAAAATTACCGCCGCGCGCTGGTGTCACACTGATTAATCCCGGCTTGGTAACCTTGGTTTGGGGCCGGAATTCCCGCCACGTTGCGTCCCCGGACCAATTGCGTTATTTCGACGGCCTGGCCGCCTTAGCTCAGCCGGTAGAGCATCGCATTCGTAATGCGGGGGTC
>DATHLY010000059.1:0-16331 GCA_035487655.1 Rhizomicrobium sp.
TGCGCCAACGCCGGGACATGATCCGGCTGCAATTGGAGCGCGCGGTCCAGCATCGCCAGCGCTTCGTCGAAACGCGCCAGTTCGCGCAAGGTGAAGCCGCGATTGCTCAACGCCGCCACCAGATCAGGCTCCAATGCCAGCGCGCGATCCAGGCTCTGAAGCGCTTCATCCGGCCGACCCATCTCTGACAGCAGGGCGCCCCGATTGCTCCAGGTTTCGGCCAGGTCAGGCCGCATCGCCAGCACCGCGTCATAGTCGGCCAATGCTTGGTCAAGGCGTTTCAGCTCGCGCAGCATATTGCCGCGATAGTGCCGCACCTCGAAATCGTCCGGTCGCGCCGCCAGAAGACCGGTGATCTCATCAAGCGCATCCACTTTGCGACCGAGATCCCACAAAATCCGAGCCACGGCCCCGACGACAGCAGGACTGGCGGGAGACAGCGCCAGCGCCTTACGGTAACTGGCCAACGCCTCCTCGGCGCGGCCGGCGGCCAGCTGCGCGCTCCCCAAATTGGTCCAGGCATCGGCAACTTTGGGATTGAGCTTCAAGGCGGCGGTGATCAACCCGATCGCCTGGCTGTAGTCTCCCTGCTGATAGCGGATCACACCCAGCATGTGGCGCGGCGCGAAGCTCGCCGGTTCCATCAGCAGCGCCCATTGATACAACCGCTCGGCCTCGCCCAGTTCACCGCGCTGATGCAGCGCAATGGCTTGATCGAACAATTCCTGCAATTCGGTCATGGTTCAGGGTTCATACAGCAAAGGCCCTTGCTGCAATATGGCAGCGCTTGCGGCCAAACCGCCGCAAGCCCGAGGGCTTTACCGCACCCGTTGCCTGTCTATTATCCCGCCCAAATACAGGGGAAATTGCCATGCGTTTCAGGACTTATTTGATTGGCCGCTCCGGCTCGCGCCTACGCGCCTGTTTGATTGTCGGTACCGCGCTCGCGCTATCCGTGGCGGTCGGCTTTTCGGCGACACAGCCCGCCCAATCCCCTGCCAAGCTCAACGACCCCCTGACCTCGCAACTCAATCGTCCCTGGCCCGCAGCCGTTCAGAGGAAGCAACCCAAGTTCCCGCCCGCGCTGTCGCCGGCGCAGGAGTTAAAAACCTTTCACATGGCGCCGGGCTATCAGGTGCAGCTGGTGGCGTCCGAGCCATTGGTGCAGGACCCCATCGTGGCCGAATTCGACGGCGACGGCCGGCTCTGGGTGGTGGAGATGCAAGGCTATGCCGTGGGCCAGAAGATGGTCAACATGGAGGAGCCGGTCGGCGATGTCGCCATCCTGGAAGACACTGATGGCGACGGCGTCTATGACAAGCGCACCGTCTTTCTGGACAAACTGATCCTGCCGCGCGCGCTCAAGATTCTGGACCATGGTTGCGCCCTGATCGGCGAGCCGCCGAACCTGGTCAAATCCTGCGATACCAATGGCGACCTCAAAGCCGACACCAAGGAAGTGATCAAGGACGGTTTCGGACGGCGGGGCAATATCGAACATGCCGCCAACGGTCTTTACTGGGGCATGGACAACACCATCAATGTCTCGGAGCACAATTACAACGTGCTGCCCAAGGATGGCGGCAAGTTCGAGATCGTGCCCAATCTGGTTCGCGGCCAGTGGGGCATCACCCAGAATGACGGCGGACTGATCTTCCGCAACTTCAACACCGATCCCTTATTCGTGGATTACATCCCGCCGACTTATTATGTCCGCAATCCGGACCTCACCCGCACCAGCGGGCTGTACGAAAATCTGGTGGATCAGGAAAAGTCCGCGGTCTGGCCGGTGCGTCCGACCCCGGGCGTCAATCGCGGCTACCGGCCGGAAGTGCCGCGGCCCGATGGTTCGGCCTATTATTATCAGGGCGTCTCTTCGCCCTTGATCTATCGCGGCGATGCCTTGCCCAAAGAGCTCTACGGCAATGCCATCGTGGTCGACAGTCCGACCAACCTGGTGCACCTGGTCAAGGTCAATGCCAATGACGCCGGCAATATCGCCGGCCAGGATTATTGGGCCAAGGGCGAATTTCTGGCCTCCACCGATGAGCGGTTTCGTCCCGTATGGCTCACGCCCGGCTGGGACGGCAGCGTCTTTATCGTGGACATGTATCGCGGCGTATCCCAGGACGAACCGATCCAGACCGACTATCTCAAGAACTACATCCTGCAGCACCGGCTGTGGGACGGCATCCACAAGGGCCGCATCTATCGCATCATCCATACCGGCATGAAGCCGGCGCGGCCCAAGCCACACATGATTGAAGAAACCCCCGCGCAGTTGGAGGCGCATCTGTCGGATGCCGATGGCTGGTGGCGCGACACCGCCCAGCAACTTCTGGTGCAGCGCAATGACAAGTCGGTGGTTCCCGCCCTCAAACAGTTGGCAATGAGCGCGCCGGATTCCCGTACCCGCGTGCAAGCGGTTTGGACCTTGGCCGGCATGGGCTCGCTGGATGCCGAAACCGTGACGCATGCGCTGGATGACAAGGATCCCTATGTGCGCAACGCGGGCCTGCGCGGCGCCGAACCGTTCCTGGCCAGGGGCGATGCCGCGATCCTGGCGGCGGTGCTGAAGAAGGCCGACGATGCGAACTGGCAGGTGCGCCGCCAGCTGGCCGCGACCCTGGGCGAGTTGCCCCGCGAGGCGCGCGTTACCCAGGTGGTTGCCGTTCTGAAAAGATACGGCAACGACCAGATCACCGTGGATGCCGGCATCAGCGGCCTCAAAGGCCAGGAAGCCGACGCGCTAAGCCAGCTTCTGGCGGATGCCAGCGCCAATGCCGATGCCGTGGAGATGCTGGCGGGCGCCGCTGCCAAAAGCCGAGACGCGGGCCAGATGGAAAAGTTGATCGCGGCCGCAACCAATGCCCAGCAACCGGCCAAGCTTCGGCTCGCAGTGCTGAATGGCTCCAACACCGGCCTCACGGGTGCCGATGCGCGTCCCCGCTTCAGCGTCGCCGGCGGCCGCGCCGGCGGCGTCGGCGATCTGTTTGTTCGGCCGCGAGCGGCGGTGAAACCGCTGGCACTGTCCGCCGAACCGGTGGCGCTGACCGTGATGGCCAAGGACAGTGGCGATCTGGGCAATGCGGCAAAGACCGTGGTGGACAACCTGACCTGGCCGGGCAAGCCGGTGCCGCCGGCGCCCAAGAACACGCGCACCGCGGAAGAAGAGGCGTTGTTCAAGGCTGGGCTGGGCGTCTACGCCACCAACTGTGCGGGTTGCCATCAGGATCAGGGCCAGGGCGCACCCCGTATCGCCGCGGCCCTGGCCGGCTCCAAGATCGTCACCGGGCGTCCCGATGCCGTGCTGCGCGTGTTGTTGAACGGTAAGGATGGCTCCATCGGTGAAATGCCGCCTCTGGGCCAGTCGCTCAGCGACGATCAGCTGGCGCAAGTCCTGACCTACATTCGCGGCAGTTTCGGCAACAATGCGAGCGCGATCCGTCCGGCTTTGGCCAAGGAATTCCGCCTGTCATACGCCTATCGCAAGAAGCCTTGGACGGATAAGGAATTGGAGCAGCCGGCCCGATAGTGACTGCAGGAATTGCCGTCAGGACTTTGTCGCACCGCTATGGCGGCGTCGATGCCGTGAACGGCATCAGCTTTGAGGTCGCGGCGGGCGAGATCTTCGGCCTGCTCGGCCCCAATGGCGCGGGCAAGACCACGACATTGGAATCCATCCTGGGCCTGGTCATACCGGATGAAGGCCGCATCGAGATCGGCGGCATCGACGCGCGAATGGACCCGCGTGGCGCACGCGCCAGGACCGGCGCGGTGCTGCAAGCGACTGGCCTTCAGGACAAGATCACGCCGCGCGAGGCCCTGGATCTTTTCGCCGCTTTTCATGTCGCACCCCTGAAAACTGAGGACCTTCTGATTCGCTTCGGGCTGGTGGAAAAAGCTGACGCCTCTTATGACACGCTTTCGGGGGGCCAGAAGCAGCGCTTGGCGCTGGCGCTGGCATTTGTCGGCGATCCGCAGGTGCTTTTGCTGGACGAGCCGACCACCGGGCTCGACCCGCAGATGCGCCGCGATGTCCAGGATCATATCCTGACAATGAAAGGCAGCGGCCGCGCCATTCTGCTGGCGACCCACGATATGGAAGAAGCCGCGCGCCTGTGCGACCGCGTTGCGGTGATGGCGCGTGGCACGATCGCCGCGCTCGCGCCGCCTCGCCAGCTGATGGCGGAGCATGGCAGCAGCTTAGACGATGTAATCCTTCGCTTGGCCGCGCCATGAACGCGCTGCTGCATTTCACCGCCGTCAGCCTGAAGCTGAATTTCCGCAACCGGATGGCCATTCTCTACGGCTATCTGTTTCCGCTGATTTTCTTGATCGCCTTTTGGGCGGTGTATCGCAACGATCCGGTGCCATTGGCGCTGCATGTGGGACAGTTCCTGACCATCACCATCCTTGGCAGCGCCTGTTTCGGACTGCCGACCACCATCGTCAGTGAGCGCGAGCGCGGCGTGTGGCGCCGCTACGCCCTGATGCCGGTGGGCCGTTGGGTTTTTGCGGCCGGGATCCTGCTGGCCCGCGTCGTGCTACTGTTGACCGCGGCACTGTTGCAACTGGCGTTGGCCATGGGCTTTGGCTTGCCCATTCCAACACATCCTGCCGATCTTTTTGCAGCTTTCACTTTCGCCTCGGCCGCTTTTCTCGGCTTTGGCATGGTGATCGCCATGCTGGCGGACAATGTGCCGGCGGTGCAGGCGCTGGGTCAGTGCATTTTTCTGCCTATGCTGATGATCGGCGGCGTCGCGGTGAGGCTGGAAAGCCTTCCGTCCTGGGCGCAACATGTCTCGGCCTTTTTCCCCGGCCGCTATGCGGTTGAGGCGATGCAGCGTTCCGCCACCGGCAATGGCGGCGCGAACTTCGACTATTTGGCGCTGCTTTCAATGGCCGCCGCCAGCGCCATTGCCGCCACCGCCATGTTCCGTTGGGATAAGGCGATCAAGCCCCAGCGCGGCTGGCTGCTTCTGGCTGTGGGCATTTGGCTGGCGGTGGGCGCCGTAGCTGAATTGCGCGAGCGCGCCACCATCAGCCAGGTCGAAGATGGGCGCGCTGTCGGGACGGCCACGGATTATGTCGCTGCCGAGCCGGCTTCATCATCGGCGGCGAAAGCCTCGTGGCACGACGTGACCGACGCCGATATTGACGGTGTTGCTTTCGACCGGCTGCCGTCCGATGACGGCATCGTCTCGCCGGTCTCTCGCAGCGACGAGGCGCCCGATCCCGTGCTCCTGCCCCGGTTGGACCAGATCCGGGACGCCCTGCCCGGCTGGCCTCCGGGCAATGTCACCGATCCGGTGCAGCGCGCCCGGAATCTGCTCACCATCGCGGCGGTGCCCGATATCCTGCAAATGGAACAGGTGGAGCGTTTTGTGCCCCGGCTGGTGTTCGCGCGCTTGCAGGCGGTGATCCCGCCGCGCGACCTGCCCAAGATCCTGTACTGGATTGCCATGCATCCCGATGAAGGCGACAACGCGGCGGTGCATCAACTGGACGTATTCGGCCTGCCGGACATCAGCGGACCTTCAAAGCCGGTGCGCGGGCGTGTCATGCTCTATGCATTCAAGCTGCTCGGCCGGCTGACGGGGCATCTTCCAGCCAATTAGAGGCTCGCGCTTACCCCACCCCGCACAATCGCGCCCGGCGCGGGAAAGCCGACCACGTCCTCGTAGTGCTGGTCAAAGACATTATCCACACCCAGACGCAATGCCAGATTGGTCAACACCTTATATTCGATCGCCAGATCGGCGCGCGTATGACCGGGCAGATTCACATCTCCCGTGGGAATGGAATTGTCCACCATGGCGCCAACATGATTGAGATCGAAGCTCACAGTCCAATCAGGCGCGGGTTTCCAAATCAGCGTGCCGCCGGCCAGCCAACTGGGCACATCGCGCAGCGACGCGCCGGTGAGTTGGTTTCGCGCATTGGTATAAGACAGACGCGGTGTCGCCGTCAGCGTGCCCCATGTCATTGACAACGAGATTTCAATCCCGCGCACACGCACGGTGGAAAGATTGACCAGCTTGGGCGCGGCGCCGGGACGAAAATCGATCAGGTCGCGATAATTGGTGGCGAAGACTTGCGCCTTCCAGACGCCGAAATCCCATAGCTTCTGGCCGATGCCGCCTTCGAAATTCTCCGCCTCTTCCGGCTTCAGGTTGGGATCGCCCACGATGGGATTTCCGAGCGCGTAGAAGCTGGGAAGCTTGTAGGCCTGGGCCCACATCAATTGAAACTGCGTGCCCCAATCGGACAACGCGTAATCGGCGCGCAACTGCGGACTGAAATGGTGCGTATCGCCCGTAACGTCATAGCGGGCGCTGCCGGACAGCGTGAGGGCGGGCGCGAGCTGATAACGCGCTTCGGCAAAGCCCGCCCATAGAGTGCGGTTCAGGGCAAAATGGCTGGGACTCTTGGCCGGTCCAAACATCAGATATCCGTCATCCACCCCATGCTCGGCCTGCATGTCCACGCCCACAGCCGCGTCCAATCCGGGCAGCGGCGCCAGACGGTTGGTCCAAGTGACTTGCTGGCGGGTGAAACGGGCATTGTCGCCATTGGCGGGAATGCCCGACGGCGTCTGGGCGCTGGGTGCCACGCCGGGAGAAGTGGCGTTGGAGCCGCGATCATAAAATCCGTAGTCCAGCGCCATGCGCAACCAACCGGCGATGTCGCGTGTCGCATGCGCACCGAACACCGCTTCCTGGATATCGCGATGATCCAGTGTGCGCCGTATCGCCAGGCGCGGGCCGCCGCTGGAATCCGGGAAAGAGGTGGCGATGCTGCCGCCATAGCGGCCATTGAAGCTGATCGCCGTATCTGCGATCGCTGGCAGTGTCAGCGCCGCATCCAGATTGGTGCCCTTCAGCATGCTGCCCTCCGCCGGCGTGCCGTTGTCGGTGTAGGAAAGACCCAAATTGGCGGTCGCAGCGCCGATAGGACCGCCAATATGCCCCGCGGTGCGCGCATAGCCAAAACTGCCGCCCTCCGCTGTCAGGCCTGCATCCAGCGTGTCTCCGCCGCGCCGACTGATAATGTTAATCACTCCGCCCACGGCATCAGAGCCGTAGATAGCGGAAGCCGGCCCACGGACAAATTCGATCCGCTCAATATCGTTCAGGTCCAGGGTCGAGAAATCATAGGAACCGCCACGGGTGTTGGTTGGATCGTTGGCCTTCACCCCGTCCAGAAGTACCAGGGTGAAATTTGGCTTGGCGCCGCGCGTGAACAGCGACACCACGCTGCCGCGTCCGCCGGATTGCTGGACATAGACACTGGGAAGGTCGCGCAACAGGTCCACCACGTTGCCCGGGTTGCGCGCCGCGATGGTTTCAGCATCCAGGATGGAGACATTGCTGCCGGCATGTTCGCCGGCCAGCCGGGTCGCGGTGACGACGACATCTTCAGATGCCGCCTGCGCGATATTCGGCAGACAAAGAAAAACCGCCCCGCAGAACAGGTGGGCGGTGCGCCCTGACATTTTCCTCATTATGCAGCAAACCGGCGTTGAACGGCCGCGAAGCTAGCGGCGCGGTCAGGCGAAGGCAAACGGCATTATTGCGGCAAGGCAAACACATAGACCATGTTGCTGCCGCTGGGCTGGTCCAGGTCGGGACGAATCTGTATGGGCCCGTTGTTGAAGCCGCCGCCGGCAGCCACCGCGATATATTGCCGCCCTCCGACACGATACGTCACTGCTGCGCCGAACACCTGCGATCCCAGCCGCGTCTGCCACAGCACCTTGCCGTCGCTTTGGTCGAATGCGCGCAAATAGCGGTCCATCGAACCGTTGAATAGAATGCCACCGGCGGTGGCCAGCACCGGAGAATAGTTGGACGCAGGTGTCTCCCAGCTCCAAAGCGTTTGCCCAGTCTCCACCGAAATGGCATCCAGCCGCCCAATATTGGTAGAACCGGGCGCAAGGATTTGCGGACCGATCGTGTTGTACTGATCCTTGGGCTGGCTGGGGATGTTGTCAGCGCGCACCCGGTAGTTGGCGCAGAGATTCTGCAGTTCCACATACATCACATTGCTCTGCGGACTATAGGCGGCGAACGGCCAATCGCGTCCCCCCGCATGGGTGGGGCATTGTTGATAGGTCTTGCTGTAATCCGTAATGAACATGTCGGGGTTCGACGTGACCTTGCCTTTCGCATCAATGTCCTTGACCAGATTCTGGAAGACGGTGGATTTGGCCCAGAGGAAATCGCCCTTGGCGGCGTCAAAGCTCCACATAATGGAGGTCTTGCATGGCACGCCTGTCAGGGTCTTGCGGCTGGCGGATGTGGCGTTGCGCGCCACGGCCATCATGCCTTTGGCCTTGGCGTCGGGATGCACCGGGGTGGTGATCGGCATCATCTCGAAAGTGCATTCCTGATCCGCATTGTCCTGCGGAAATACCTGGTGCTTCCAGGCGATCTTGCCCGTCTTGGGATCGACGGCGAAGCGCGTATTGCTGCCCGCCAGTGTCGCCACACCCTTCACGCCGCGCTGGGTGTCGGAGGACGGACCGACGCCGCTGGAGCCGTAAAAAGCCAGGTTCAGGTCCGGATCATAGGTAATCGGTCCCCAAACGTCCGTCATCCAGCGCTGCTCGAACGGCGTGCCGCCCCAGGTCTCATCGCCGGGCTCGCCCTTTTTGGGGATCAGGTTATTGCGCCACAGTTCCTGGCCGGTCTGAGCATCATTGCCGGTGACATAGCAGCCTTGCGCCGCTTCCTGGCAGTTGCTGCCGGCGATCACCACGCCGTTCACCACAATCGGTCCGGTCGTGTTGGTGATGTAGAGATCGCCGCCGCGATTGAACTGCCAAAGCGCCTTGCCGCTTTTCGCATCCAGGGCCAGCAGGAAATTGTCTCGCGTGACGGTGTAGAGCTTGTCGTCATAAATAAAGATGCTGCGCTTGCGCTGGCCCCAGAAATTGTTGTGAAAGGCCTGCTGCGAGGGCAGGTTGCGGCGATACTCCCAGAGCAGATCACCGGTGGCGGCATCGATCGCCTGGATCACGTCATTGGGATTGCCCAGGAACATCACACCTTTGTAGACGATGGGCGTCGCCTCATTGATGCCGGCTTCCATCGTGCGCGCCCACATCAGTTGCAGCCCCTTCACATTGGACTTGTTGATCTGGTCCAGCGTGCTGTAACCCCAGCCCTGATAGTTTCCGCGCATCATGATCCAGTCGGACGGATCGGGGTTGCGAAGTTTTTGATCGGTGACCGGCGTAAAGCTCTGCAGCGGATGGGGCGCGATGGTCGTACCGCTCAGGCTCGCGGGTTGGGGCGCCGGTGCCTGCGCCAGGGCAATGCCCGCTCCGGCAGCCATCAACAATAAGGCAAGGGCCGTTTTTCCCCGGATCATCACTCCCCCTTCGCATCCATGGCGATTGTTGTTGGAACGATGATGCCGGGTTTTTCCGCCTCTGGCTATGCCGGATTATGCGCCACCATTAAGAGAGTTCGTCCAAAAGTACCGCGACATGTCGCGCCTGCCGGCCGGCACCATGCGCGATCTGGTGGCGGCAACTGGTTCCATCCGCCACGATAATGGCATCGGGATTTGCGCGCACTGCCGGCAGCAGGCTCAACTCAGCCATTTGCATTGAGACATCGTAGTGATCGGTGTCATAGCCGAAGCTGCCGGCCATGCCGCAGCAAGAACTTTCGATCAATTCGGGCTTGGCGCCAGGGATCAGCCGCAACACGTCTAAAATTGGCGCCACGGCACCGAACGCCTTTTGGTGGCAATGGCCATGCAGAAGGATCGGCGCGGGCGCTGGCCTGAAGGGCAAGGCGAACCGCGCCGCCTTCGCCTCGCGCGCCAGAAATTCTTCCAGCAGCAGGGCGTGCGCGGACACCATTTTTGCCGCTTCGCCAAGCCCCAAGGAAAGCGCTTCGTCCCGCAAAGTGAGAAGGCAGGACGGCTCCAACCCGACAATGCTCACGCCGGCACGCGCCAGCGGCAACACGTCATCCAGCAAGACCGCCAATTTCGCCCTGGCCTTGTCCACCATCCCGGCCGCCAGGAAGGTACGGCCGCAGCAATGCTGACCACGATCTTTTCGAACAAGATATAAGGTATAGCCGGCCTTTTTCAGGACCCGGGCGGCGGCAAGCGCATTCTCGCCTTCGAAAGTCGCGTTAAACGTGTCCACGAACAAAGCCGCAGACTTGGGCACCGCCGCGATCGCCTGCTCCTTGCTGGAAAACAAGGAAGGATCATGCGCGGCCCAAAAGGTATCGCCACGCCAGCGCGGCAGCGGCCGGCGTGCGGAAAAGCCCGTTATCCTTTCACTGATCCAGGCCAATCCCGGCATCCGATCGCGCAGATTTGCCAATCCCGAAATGCGGCTCACGGCTTCGGCATAGTCCGGCAAATGCGCGACCAAGCGGTCCTTCAGCTTGTAACCGTGTTTTCTTTTATAATGGGCGAGAAATTCCACCTTCATTTTCGCCATGTCCACGCCGGTGGGACATTCGCGCTTGCAGCCTTTGCAGGAAACACAGAGATCGAGCGTCTCGTACATCGCCCGGCTGGTCAGCGCGCCCTCGCCCAACTGTCCCGACAGCGCCAGCCGCAGCATATTGGCGCGGCCACGGGTGAGATGCTGCTCATCGCGGGTGACACGATAGCTGGGACACATGGTGCCGGCGTCGAATTTGCGGCAATGGCCGTTATTGTTGCACATCTCCGCCGCCTTGGCGAAGCCGTGCGCCGGATCGCCGCCACTGCCCGGCGGCGATGTCAGTTCGGTAATGGCGTCGTTCCGGACATTCCAATCCGACCAATCCAGCACCGTCTGTAAGGGGCTTACCACGTATGCGCGCTCACTACCCGGCGGCGGAAAACGGAACAGCGCCGGATCATCCATCCGCGGCGGATCGATGATCCGGTGGGGGCTGAACAGGCCGATGGGATCCATCTCCTGCTTGATGGCGCGCAGAGCCTCGTTCAGGTCGGGGCCGAACTGCCAAGCGATCCACTCGCCGCGGCACAAGCCATCGCCATGCTCGCCGCTGAAGGCGCCTTTGTATTTGCGGACCAGCTCGCTTGCTTCCTCGGCAATGCGGCGCATCTTTTGGGCCCCGTCACGCCGCATGTCCAGGATGGGCCGCACATGCAAGGTCCCAACCGAGGCATGGGCATACCAGGTGCCTTGGGTGCCGTGGCGCGCGAATACATCCGTCAGCGCTGCGGTATATTCCGCCAGATGTTCCAGCGGCACGGCGCAGTCTTCGATGAAGCTCACCGGCTTGCCGTCGCCCTTCAGGCTCATCATGATGTTGAGTCCGGCCTTGCGCACCTCCCACAGATTTTTCTGCGGCGCCTCATCCTCCATCTCGACCACGCTGCCGGGCTGGCCGAGATCGCCCATCAGCGCCACCAGGTCTTTCAGCTTGCGCGACAGCGCCGGCTTGTCCTCGCCGGAGAACTCCACCAGCAGGATTGCTTCCGGGACTTTGTCTCGCGGGGCGATCAACGCCGATTCCATGGTGGGCCGGAAGACCGGGTTGGACAGAGCCAGCTCGATCATGATGCGGTCCACCAGTTCGACCGCGCTGGGGATCAGCCGCACGATGTGCTGGGCGGAGTCCATCGCGGCATAGAAGCTGGCGAAATTGACCACGCCCAAGACGCGGTTGCGCGGCAAGGGCACCAGCTTGAGGGTCAAATCCTTGGTGAAGGCCAAGGTGCCTTCCGATCCCACCAGGAGATGGGCAAGATTCACGCTGCCGTCATTGGTATAGGGACGCTGGTTCTGATTGTCGAAGATGTCGAGATTGTAGCCCGCCACGCGCCTCAGCACCTTGGGCCAACAGGCCTCGATGTCATTGCGATTGCGTTCAGCCAGGTCACGCACAAAGGAGGCGATCCGCGCGGCCCGGCCAGTCAAGCTCTGCACAGGTCCGAACACCACTTCACTGCCGTCCGACAGCCAGGCGGTGGCGCCCAGCACATTGTGCACCATGTTGCCGTAAGCGACAGAGCGCGAGCCGCAACTGTTGTTCCCGGCCATCCCGCCCAAACTCGCCTGGGCGCTGGTGGAAACATCGACGGGATGCCACAAGCCATACTTCTTCAATGCAGCATTCAAATGATCCAGCACCAGACCCGGCTCAACCTTGGCGGTGCGGTTGGCGGCATCGACCTCCAGGATCGCGCGCCGGTATTTGGTATTATCGATCACCAAGCATGCGCCCACCGTCTGGCCGCACTGACTGGTGCCGGCGCCCCGTGGCAGGACTGGCACTTTGAGGTCACGGGCGATATCGATGGCAATCGCTACGTCACGGGCGGTGCGGGGCACGAACACCCCCACCGGCATGATCTGGTAGATTGAAGCATCGGTGGCGTAGCGGCCGCGCGAACCGTTATCGAACAGCACTTCGCCCTGGGCTTCGTTCCCCAGGCGGTGCGACAGTAACTCGCTGGTTTCGGTGGAAACCGTGCCGGACACGGATTTGATCAGCACAAGGAGTGAGGCCTTAAAAAAGCGCGCGGCAGGTGGACTGCCTGTTTGCAATTCCAGTCTCGGAACCATAGCATTTTGACCCCAGAAAACAAAACTTGCAGGGCCCCATGCTGACGCTCGATTTCCATCCCACCGGGCATCATTTCCTTCAGATCCCCGGGCCCAGTCCGGTGCCTGATCGCATCCTGCGTGCGATGAGTCTGCCGACTATCGATCATCGAGGCCCGGAATTCGGCGCACTGGGGTTGAAAGTGACCCAGGGCATCAAGCGCATCTTTAAGACCGTTCATCCGGTGATCATCTATCCGTCATCGGGCACCGGCGCTTGGGAAGCGGCGCTGGTCAATGTGCTTTCCCCCGGCGACCATGTGGTGATGTATGAGACCGGCCAGTTCGCCGCCCTGTGGGGCAGGCTGGCCAAGCGGTTGGGCCTGTACACGGAGATCCTGGAATGGCGCGGCGGCGACGCGGATTTGCCGGAAGCACCGGGCTGGCGGCACGGCGTGCAAGCCGACTTGATTCAGGAACGCCTGGAACAGGACAAGGAACACCGCATCAAGGCGGTATGCGTGGTGCATAACGAGACCTCGACCGGCGTCACCTCCAATATCCTTTCGGTGCGCAAGGCAATCGACACCGCCAAGCATCCCGCGCTTCTGATCGTGGACAGCATTTCGGGCTTGGCCAGCGCCGACTACCGCCATGACGAATGGGGCGTGGACTTGACCATCAGCGGCTCGCAAAAGGGCCTGATGCTGCCGCCGGGGCTGGGATTCAACGCGCTGTCGCCGCGCGCCATCGAAGCCTCCAAGACCGCCAAACTGCCGAAGTCCTATTGGGCCTGGGACGAAATCCTGGAGATGAACAAGACAGGCTATTTCCCCTATACGCCCAACACCAACCTGCTTTATGGCCTGCATGAAGCACTGGAAATGCTGGAAAGCGAGGGGCTCGACAATATTTTTGCCCGCCACAAAAGATGGTCTGCCGGCGTGCGCAGCGCGGTGGAGGCCTGGGGCTTGCCCGTGCAATGCGCCGACAAGGACCTGCATTCCCCGATTCTAACCGGCGTCATCGTGCCAAAGGGCGTGGATGCGGATGCCTTGCGCAAGACCATTCTGCAGCGCTTCGACCTGTCCCTGGGATCGGCCTTGGGCAAGATCAAAGGCCGTGCCTTCCGCATCGGCCATCTGGGCTACAGCAACGATCTCACGCTTCTTGCCACGCTGGCGGGCTGCGAAATGGGCCTGAAACTGGCAGGGCTCAATCTCCAGGGGCGCGGCGTGGACACGGCCATGGAGTATTTCGCGGGCCATCCATCACAAAGCAGCCTGGCAAAAGCATCATAATCGTCGCTCGCGATCGCGGCGGTAAATATTCCGTCACAACGCACTTGCGGCAAGAGACTGTAATAGAATGTTTTTTGCCAAGGGTAACCAGGCAGGTAACGAACCCTTTTGCCGGTCTTTTGCGCTCGCTAATATGAGACGTCAGGGAAACAGGATGCAGCCGGCCCAACCCCCGGACATGCTAAAGAACAAAGAGCAAAAGAGCACAGGATCAACAGCAGACCCAGCCGAATCTTCCAGACGTTGGTCCTTAAGGGGCATGTCATTGGGGTATAGTCAGCACCATGAGTAGTGCAGCAGTGAGTGACGCGTCGCAGCAAGCGACGAAAGACCGATCCGCCCGTGGGATGAAGCCCACTGACATCGCCAATCCCGATTACTTCCACAAGGTCGTTGATTGCCAATGGGCGTGTCCGGCGCACACTCCGGTGCCGGAATATATCCGCATGATCGCGGCCGGACGTTATTCCGACGCCTATATGGTCAATTGGCATTCCAACGTGTTCCCGGGAATTCTGGGGCGCACTTGCGACCGGCCATGCGAGCCGGCCTGCCGCCGCGGGCGCGTGGAGGAAGTCACAAAAACGGCGCAACCCGTCGCCATCTGCCGCCTCAAGCGCGTGGCCGCCGACAATAAGGACGATGTGAAGGGGCGCATGCCCGCGCCCGCCATGCAAAAGAATGGCAAGCGTGTGGCCCTGATTGGCGCCGGGCCTGCCTCGCTGACGGTAGCGCGCGACCTTCTGCCTTTGGGTTACGAGGTTGTGCTCTATGACGGCGACGCCACTGCCGGCGGCATGATGCGCACCCAGATCCCCAAATTCCGCCTGCCGGAATCAGTTTTGGATGAAGAGGTGAATTACATCCTCGATCTCCAGCCGGAGTTGCGGCTGGGCCAGAAGATCGATTCCCTGAAAGTCCTGCTCAACGAGGATTACGACGCCATCTTTGTGGGTTGCGGCGCGCCGCGCGGCCGCGAGTTGGACATTCCCGGTCGCAAGGAAGCCAAGGCCAACATCCATATCGGCATCGACTGGCTGTCGTCGGTGTCCTTCGGCCATACCACCAGCATCGGCAAGCGGGTGATCGTGCTGGGCGGCGGCAACACCGCCATGGATTGCTGCCGCACCTCGCGCCGGCTGGGTGGGGCGGAGGTGCATGTGGTGGTGCGCTCCGGTTTCGAAGAGATGAAAGCCAGCCCGTGGGAAAAAGAGGATGCCATGCATGAAGGCATCCCGATCCACAATTTCCTGGTGCCCAAGCAATTCCTGCATACTGACGGCAAGCTGACCGGTGTCCGGTTCGAGAAAGTCAGAGCCGAGTTCGATGCCAAGGGCCGGCGCAACCTGGTGCCCGCCGGCGAGCCCGATGTTGTGATGGAATGCGACGATGTGCTGGTGGCGGTGGGCCAAGAAAATGCCTTCCCCTGGATCGAGCGCGACACGGGCGTGGAATTCGACAAATGGGACATGCCCAAGGTCGATCCCAAGACCATGCAATCCACCCACCCCAAGGTGTTCTTTGGCGGCGATGCTGCGTTCGGACCCAAGAACATCATATGGGCAGTGGCGCACGGCCATGATGCCGCCATTTCCATCGACCTGCTCTGCCAGGATAAGGATGTGGCGACGGAGCGGCCGCCGCCCACCGTCAACCTGTCCAGCCAGAAGATGGGTATCCACGAATGGAGCTATGACAACGATATCTCCAACGACCATCGCTACAAGGTGCCGCACGCGCCCATCGAAAAGACGCTGAAGGATGTGCGGCTGGAAGTGGAGCTGGGTTTCGACGTCAAGCAGGCCTTCCTAGAGGCCCAGCGCTGCCTGAATTGTGACGTTCAGACCGTATTCGACATGCCCAAATGCATCGAATGCGACGCCTGTGTCGATATCTGTCCGATGGACTGCATCACCTTCACCGTCAATGGCGAGGAGAGCGATTTGCGCGGGCGCCTCATGGCGCCCTCGCTGCACAAGGACCAGGACCTTTACGTGTCCGATACGCTCAGGACCGGCCGGGTGATGGCCAAGGATGAAGACTTGTGCCTGCATTGCGGTCTATGCGCCGAGCGCTGCCCCACCGGCGCCTGGGACATGCAGAAATTCCTGCTGGAAGCGCCGACGACGGAGTACGCATGCCGGCAATAAAATCCGTCAACGACTTTGTGGTGAAGTTCGCCAACGTCAATGGCTCGGGCTCGGCCTCGGCCAACGAGATGTTCGCCCGCTCCATTCTGCGCATGGGCGTGCCGGTCACTTCGCGCAACATCTTCCCTTCCAACATCCAGGGCCTGCCGACCTGGTACGAAGTGCGTGTCTCGGGCAAGGGGTGGCTGGGGCGGCGCGGCGGCGTGGACCTGATGGTTGCGATGAATCCCCAGACCTGGGACAAGGATGTCGCCTCGATCGATACGGGCGGCTATCTGTTCTACGATTCCTCGCGCCCTGTCCCAGCTTCGAAATTCCGCGACGACATCAATATTCTGCGCA
>DATHLY010000060.1:0-2986 GCA_035487655.1 Rhizomicrobium sp.
TATGGCTGCGCCACCTTCACCCAGCGCGCCGATCTGATCAAACCGGCGGTGGATCTTTATCTCAAGCCGCTCTTGGTGGGCCGCACCGTGGACCGCATCGAGGACATCTGGCAGATGTCCTACAACTCATCCTATTGGCGCAACGGACCGGTGGAGAACAATGCCATCTCCGGCGTCGACCAAGCCCTGTGGGACATCAAGGGCCGCATGGCCGGCATGCCGGTCTACCAGCTTCTGGGCGGCAAGGCGCGCGAGGCGGTGGATCTTTATGCCCATGCGGAGGGCGCGGAGATCCAGGAGACGCTCGACAATGCCAAGCAGTACATGACCCAGGGCTTCCGGCATGTCCGTATCCAAGTGGGCGTGCCCGGCATGTCCGGCTATGGCGCCCGCCAGGCCGGCCAGCGTTTCCCTGCCATCCATGACGAGCCCGTGTTCGAGCGCGAGGCGGCCAAGCGCCGCGCGCTGGCGCTGTTCGAAGCGGCGCGCTCGCAGCTTGGCCAGGAGATCGAACTGCTGCACGATGCCCATGAGCGCTATACACCAACCGAGGCCATCCAATTCGCCAAGGACCTTGAAAAATTCCACCTATTCTTCCTGGAAGATGTGTTGTCGCCGGAAGACATCGTCTGGTTCAAGAATATCCGCGAGCAATGCTCCACGCCGCTGGCGATGGGCGAGCTGTTCAATTCACCCCATGAATGGACACCGCTGATCAAGGACCGGCTCATCGACTATATGCGCATGCATATCTCGCAGATGGGCGGACTGACGCCGGCGCGCAAGGTGGCGGCGATGGGCGAGATCATGAATGTGCGCACGGCCTGGCACGGTCCGGGCGACGTATCCCCCATCGGCCATGCCGCGATGGTGCATCTGGACCTTAACATCACCAATTTCGGCATCCAGGAATACACGCCCTTCAACGACGCTGAGAAGGCGATCTTCAAGGGCGTGCCGGAAATGCGCGGCGGCTATTACTACGCCAATGACAGACCGGGCTGGGGCATCGAGATCGACGAGGCGGAAGCAGCCAAGCATCCGTTCAATCACGGCCAGCCGCTCAATGGCGGCTGGGGCGTGATCCGCCTGCCGGATGGCCAGGTCATCAAGCAGTAAGCTGGTCAGAAATAGGGTGCCGCCTCGTCCCCCTCCCGCAAGGGGAGGGGGAAAAGTCGACTTTCTAAAGTCCGCGCAACTCGCGCAGCGCGATCTGCAGCATCGCCCGGCAATGGCCGATGTTATAGGCCCAGGCTGCCGTGGGATTGGTGCCCTTGGGCAGCAGCTTGTCGATGGCCAAACCGCGAGGATGTTCGGGGAAGATCAGGCGCTTGTAATTGTTCTTCACCAGAAGCTTCATCACCTCGTACATGTCGTTGTCGCCATTGTCGGGGAAGACCTCGGTATAGTCCTCGCGCGGTTTGCGCATGTTGACATTGCGGAAATGCACTTGGCCGATGCGGTTGCGGCTGGCCAGCCAGTTGCCCACCACGATCGGATCTTCGCCCAGCTCGCGGGTGACGCCGCAATCCCAGGTCATGCAGTTGGAGGGGGAATTCACCGTCTCGACCAGCCGCTTCCAGTCATTGAAGCTGTTCAACACCTGGGCCGAGCCGCGGCTCATCGGGGGCGGGGGGTCATTGGGATGCACCGACATCGCCACATTGTTCTTTTCCGCCACCGGGATCACTTCCCGCAGGAAGTAGCCGAGATTCTTCCAGGTATCTTCATAGTTTTGAGGGGCGCCGTCCGCCGGGAGGGGCGGCAGATTCGTCATCCGGTCATACTTGAACTCGGTCATGCCGGAGCCGCCGCGGCCCGGCGACTGCTGATAGCCGTCCTCCGCGCGGTGATTGTAGAAATTCCATTCCAAAACCGGAATGCCCAGCTTTCCCATATTGACGATGGTCTGCTTGATCTTGCCGATCTCCTCATCGCGGCCGGGCAGGCCGCGCACGATCAAGTTCATGTTGGGATCAACGCCGCGGTTGTAGGACCAGCGGATCATCATGATGCCGATATGCATGTCGTGCTTCTTGAGCGCGTCCACGCGCGGCTGGAGATAATCCATGCCCCATGGCTGTTCCGGCACCGCTTGGGTGTCGATCCAGTTGATGCCCAGCTGCTTAATGTTGATGGCCTCCTGATCGCTCAGCAGGTCTTCCATGTAGGTGGTGAGCTTGGGGGTATCGGGGCCTTCCTGTGGTTGGCCGAGGCGCTTGTTGGGATGCGGGTTGTAGGGCGTAGTCGGTCCCTGCTGCGCCAAGGCGGGCGCTGCCGCCGCCGCTGCCCCGGCAAGCATCGCGCTCGATGCCTTGAGCATCCCGCGGCGCGAAAATTCTGTTATGCGTGTCATGTGTCTTCCCCTGGGTTGCGGCGGTTTTCCGCCAGTTGTTGTCGGACGTTAGCAATTCCGTCTGCGGCAGGCCAAGTCACCACGGAATGTCTTTGGAATACTTCTGGATCAGAGTGACGAAGACGGGAAGATTGCCTTCATAAGCGGTCTTGGAACGGGCGCTTAAAGTGAAGGCGAGCAGATATTCGCCTTCTTCGGAATAGGCGATCGTTTTCCAACGTCCTTGGCCATTGGCGGGCGCAAAGGAATAAAGGTTGAAGGGCGTGCCGTCCTTGTCGGCGACATTCGAGAGTTGTTTGACGTCGGTGCCCGCGGGCGCGCCGGCGCGGTCGCTCTCCACCATTTGCGACACGGAAGTTGCGGCGCCTGCACCCACGCGCAGGAAACCGCGGGCCTGGATGGTGACTTCCGCACTGGCGGGATCCACGCCGTCGGGAATCAGCGAATTGACGCCCAGCTTCAAGCTGGATTCCTGGTCCTGATGCCATTCGGGAATGTCGGGCAGTTTTGGCCAGGACTTGACCCCGTCGGGGGCGGAGAATTGCAGCATCTCAGCTCCCGCCTGCGAAAGCCCCAGAGATGAAAACCCCAAAAGCGCGCCTGTCAGGATCAGGCGAAGGTTGCGTGGCT
>DATHLY010000061.1:0-2105 GCA_035487655.1 Rhizomicrobium sp.
TCCGGAATAAAGGTCATGCCGCCCGTCAACGCCGCCTTCTGCACGGCGATGCGCTTGAGTTGCAGATTGTAGTCCATGGCCGGGTCGCCGGCGATCACGCCCGTATAATCATCCGGATAGTGCTCGGCCGCGATCATCGCCATGCGTCCGCCCGTCGAGCAGCCGTCGAAATAGGCGTGCAGGATCGGGGCGGCGTAGTAGGCCTGGGCGAAGGCTTTGCCGGCCACCGCCACGTCGTGCGCGGCGCGGTAGAAGAAGTCGACCGCCTTGGCCTGGTCCAGGCTGCCGTCGGGTTTGCGGGCCCACTTGGCGGTGGTGCCGTCGCCCACATGGCCGGTGTCGGTCAGCACGGTGACATAGCCCTTGCCCAGGGCGGTGGTGCGGTCGGTCTGATTGACCGAAGGGCCCAGGGTGCCGGCGTTGCCGCCAACCCCATAGAACACGAAGCGCTGCTTCCAGGCCTCCGGCAACTGCATCAGAAATCGGGCCGAGCCATCGGGCGCGCCATCGCCCCGTGTGGCGACCGTGCCGGTCACCTGGCAGAACGCGGGCGCATCCCCGGTCGCCGTCACCGGCTTGGCCTCGCTCACCTTGAGATCGCTCACGCCCAGCGCATCAAGGGCTTCGGCCGTGCATAAGGGCGCGGCCTTGGCGGGCAAGGCGAAGCCCAGCAGGGAGACGCCCACAGAGACGGCCAGGAGTCGGATGGTCATGCTGTTTCCTCCTCGGGACGGTGCGGCAAGACTTTAGTGCACGCTTCCGGGAGAGCAAGGGTTGTCGCGCGGGTCGCAAGGCACGCCCGGAGCGTTCCTATCCGCTGGCCCGCGGCTCAGTAGCCGCGCTTCATATCCGCCACGTTCAGCATCTTTTCGCCCTCCGCATAGCGGCGCATGTTCTCGCGCATCATGAGCCAAAGATTCTCGTTTTGCGAAACAGCGCCCTTGGCTTCCACCAGGGGCGCGCCGTCATGGGTGGTGATGAGCATATTCGGCAAGCCCCATAGCGAGTCCGGTTCGTGCAGGGGGCCGATGTTCACCTCTATGCCGGCAGCGCCCACCTGCCCACTCTTCAGGGCGGCGGCGAGGTCAGGCTCCACAACCAATTGTTCGCGGGACGTGGAAATGAAAATAGCTCCCTTTTTCATGCGCGCGAACATGGCGGCGTCGAACATGCCTTTGGTTTCCGGCGTATAGGGCGCGGCCACGGCCACGACATCGGCCTTGCCGATCAGATCGGGCAGTTCGCCCGAAAGTCCGACATAATCGACAAAGTCGGGCCCCTCATGACTGCTGGCGCGCGTGGCGATCACATGCATGCCAAGGGCATGGGCATCGCGGGCGATATCGGTACCGATGCCGCCCAGGCCCACGACCAGAAGCGTACGGCCGGCAATCTGCCAGCCGCGCTGGCCGAAATCCGGCCGCTGGATGTGCGGGGCCAAGTCCATCTTCACCTGAAGATCTTCCGCACGCATCAGCGTTATCATCATGCCAAGGAGATTTTCCGCCACATTGCCTTTGAGCTTCGTGCCATCGGTGAAAAGGAATTTTCCGGCGGCTATTTCCGGTGAGGCGTCTCTGCAATCATCCACGCCGGCGCCAGGTTCCTGTATCCATTTGAGATTCCTGGCGGCCTTGATAAGACCTTCGATGCAAAGTCTGGGCGGTTGCGCGCCCACAAAGGCGTCGGCGTCGGCGGCATAGGGCATTGCCTCGGCCTCGTTCTGGGCGAGGGTGCCGCGTTGGCGAACGGCGACCAGCTTCACGCCCGGCACGGCTTCCTGCAGCCAGGCGATGCGATCAGGCCGATCGATGGCGATGAGCATCATTTTCGGCTTGGTCCAGTCCGGGACCATTTCCTTCGCCGTTTGCTTGCTTTCGCTAAGGCCGTACTGTTTTATGAGGGCGTTGACGTCACCTTCGGGAATCGGCGCGAGCGTTTCTGCCGGCGCTGCAGCGTTTTGCGCTTGGGCAGGCATATCGGCCATGGCGCCGATAGCCAAAACACAGGCAGCCGTGAAAGAGCCTGACAGCAAACGGCGCATTTCATTTCTCGCAATGCTGATCACCAATTCTCTCCCTCGGATTGAAACAGGACCGTTCTTT
>DATHLY010000062.1:0-4671 GCA_035487655.1 Rhizomicrobium sp.
GTGGGAGAGACGGCGCACCACCGACAAATCGTGGCTAATGAAAATCAATGCCAATTTGGTTTCCGCCTGGAGATTGCGGATCAGTTTCACGATTTGCGCCTGGATGGAGACATCCAGCGCGCTCACGGCTTCATCGCAGACCAGCATTTTGGGGCCCACGATCATGGCGCGGGCCAAGCCCACGCGTTGATTCTGACCGCCGGACAGTTCGTGGGGATAACGGTTGATCCAGGCGGCATCCAGGCCAACGCGCTGCATCATCGCGCGCACTTTTTCGCGCACTGTTTCACGTGAAAATCCGGGCTCCAATGCCTTGAGCGGCTCGGCAATGGAGACGCCGATCGGCATGCGCGGGTCCAGGCTTGCCAACGGGTCCTGGAACACGATCTGGAAATCCTCGCGAAGCCTTCGAAGCTCCGATTGCGTGGTCGCATCCAAATCGCGGCCCAGCCATACCACCCGGCCACATGTTTTCGGCAAAAGTTGCAGCACCGCGCGCGCCAAAGTGGACTTGCCGCATCCGCTCTCTCCCACCACGCCCAGGGTTTCTCCCCGATGGAGCGTGAAACTGACGCCATCCACGGCGCGTAGCGCGCGCGCTTTGCGGAAAATCCCATCATTCACGGAGAAGCTGACTCTCAGGTCGTCCACCGTCAGCAGTGGCTCTCCCACCGCGCCGAATTGCGCCGGCGTTTCATCCGCCTTGGGGATCGCATCCAGCAACATCCGCGTGTAGTCGCTCTTGGGCGCGTAGAAGATCTCATCGGCAGTGCCGCTTTCCACGATCCGGCCATGGCGCATCACCTGCACGCGGTCGGCCAGGCCGGCAATCACCCCCATATCGTGGCTGACCATGGCGATCGCGGTCTTCCTTTCGGTCTTCAGTGCCTTCAGGATCTCCAGGATCTGGGCCTGCACCGTCACATCCAGAGCCGTTGTGGGCTCATCGGCGATGATCAGATCTGGACCGGTGATGGTCGCCATGGCGATCATCACCCGTTGACGCATACCGCCGGACAGTTCATGAGGATACTGGTTCAGTCGCCGCGCGCTTTCGGGGATGCGGACATAATCCAGCATCTCGCACACTTTCTTCTCGGCCTCAGCGCGGGACACGTGACGGTGCAGCATCAGCGCTTCGGCGATCTGCGCCCCCACCTTCATGTGCGGCGTCAGCGAGGTGAGCGGATCTTGGAAGATCATGGTGACGGCAGCGCCACGCAGAATGTTCATCCGCTTGGTGGAAGCGCCCAATATCTCCTCGCCGCGATATTTCACCTGGCCGGAGGCGCGCCCATTGGCGGCCAAGAGACCAAAGGCAGCCAGAAAGAGCTGGCTCTTGCCCGATCCGCTTTCGCCCACCACACCCAGACATTCGCCTTCCCGGATGGCGAGGCTGGCATCCTTCACCGCATGGACGTCGCCATCGGCCAGGGTGAAATGCACATTGAGATCGGTGATCTCCAGCAGCGCGGCCATCGGATCACCTGTCCTTGGGGTCGAGCGCGTCGCGCAAGCCGTCGCCCACGAAATTAAAGCAGAACAGCGTCACCGCCATGAACAAGGCGGGAAACAGAAGCATCCAGGGCGCGGTTTCCATTTGGTCGGCCCCGTCGGAAATCAGCACGCCCCAGCTGGTGAGCGGTTCCTGGATGCCCAAACCCAGGAAGGAGAGGAAACTCTCGGTCAGGATCACGGTCGGCACCGTCAGCGTGACATAGACCACGACCGGCCCCAGCACATTGGGAATGACGTGCCGGGTGATGATGGCAAAGGGCCCCACCCCGGCGGCGCGCGCTGCCTCGATGAATTCCTTCTGTTTGATGGACAGAGTCTGGCCGCGCACGATGCGCGCCATGGTCAGCCACTCCACCGCGCCGATCGCCACGAACAGCAGGATGAAATTGCGGTCGAAGATCACCATCAGGATGATGACAAAGAACACGAAGGGCAGGGAATAAAGAATGTCCACCACCCGCATCATCAGCGCGTCGATGCGCCCGCCCAGATAACCAGCCGCTGCGCCGTAAAACACGCCGATCAGAAGCGACACCAAAGTCGCCACCAGCCCAACCGCCAGCGATACGCGGGCTCCGAACAGCACCCGCACGAACAGATCGCGGCCAACCGAGTCCGTGCCGAATATGTGGCCCGGGGCGCGGCAAGCGGCCTCCGCCGGCCACCAGTTGGGAGAACAAGCGATGATGTCGTAATTGACTTCGTCATAGGCAAAAGGCGAAAGCATCGGCGCCAGCAACGCCAATAGTGCGATCAGCACCAGGATGACGATGCCGGCCATCGCGGCGCGGTTGCTGAACAAGCGGCGGCGGGCATCCACCCATAGGCTGCGGCCCTTGACCTCTTCAACGACTTTGAGCGTTTGACCGGTGGCGCTCACGACAGCCTCACGCGGGGATCAAGAATCCCGTAAGCGATGTCGGCCAGGAAGTTCAGCAGGATGATCAGCGCCGCGTAACAGATCACCACGCCCATCACCAGCGTATAGTCGCGGTTGAGCGCGCCTTGCACGAAATAGCGGCCGATGCCCGGCAACCCAAAAATCTGCTCCACCACCAGCGAACCGGTGAGAATGGCGGCCATGGCCGGTCCCAGATAGGATACCAGCGGCAGGGCCGCGGCGCGCAGGGCATGGCCCAGCACGATGCGTGAAACCGGCAAACCTTTGGCGCGGGCGGTGCGGATGTAATTGGCGCGCAACACCTCCACCATCGAGCCGCGCATCAGCCTGGCCACAATGGCGATCTGGGGCAATGCCAGCACCGTCACCGGCAAGATCATGTTGCGCAGGGCGCCGCCATTCCATCCGCCCACCGGCAAGGTCAGTTCATGGCCGAGCACGGAAATGCCGTAAATGCCGAACACCAGGGTCAGGATCGGCGCCGTGACGAAGGTGGGAATGGTAATGCCCAGCATCGCCACGCCCATCACCGAATAATCCTGCCAGCGATTTTGTTTCAGCGCGGCGCTCACACCGAGCGCCGTGCCAAGGAGCAGCGCCAGCGCCATGGCCGAAAGCCCCAGCCGGGCGCTCACCGGCAGGCCTATGCCGATCAGCTGCACCACGGTGAAGTCCTTGTTCTTGTAGGAGGGTCCCAGATCGCCATGCGCCAGCTTGCCCAGATAGATCAGATATTGCTGGGTCAGCGGCTTGTCCAAGTCATAGGCCGCCTTGACGTTGCGTTCGACTTCCGGCGGCAGGCGGCGCTCGCTGTCGAAGGGCCCGCCCGGTGCAATCCGCATCATGAAGAAGGCGAGCGTGACGATCACAAAAAGTGTCGGGATGGCGCCCAAGAGGCGTCGCAGGGCATAAGCCATCATCGCGAGACGAACTCCCGCCAGCGCGAAGCGACTGTCTCACCGTGCGCCAACCACCAGCCATCGTCGATGGCAAAGGCATTGGCGAAATTCTCAGGCGCGGTGGGCAAGAGCGGGCGCATGGGCGCGCCTGTCTCCGGATTGTTTTTCACCAGCGGCAGGGCGGAATGCCGGGCAGGGCCGAACGCCACCCAGTTTGCCATCGCCGCGAGCGGCGTGCTTCCTGTGGCATAGGTGATGAAATCCAGCGCGCGATTTTTGTTGGGATTGCCGGACGGGATGCCAAACACGTCCAACTCATAGAGCTGATGATCCCAGATCACGCCGGGCGTGAAGGTCTTGTCCGCCTGCACATCGCCGTTCAGCGCCGTCGCCATAGCGGCTTGGCTATTCTTCACCCATTCCAGCGCGTCTTTGCTGTCGTGCGCCCAGATCGGCTTGAGAGCCTGCAATTTCGCGAAGGCGCGGTCCAACCCTTCCGGTGTCTCCAGCGTCTTGTAGACATCGCCCGGCGCCACGCCATCCGCCAGCAAGGCCAGTTCCAGATTGAACTTGGCACTGGCGCGGTTGAGTGCCCGGCGGCCGGGAAATTTCCTGCGGTCGAAGAAATCGGCAAGCGTCGCGGGTGTGCGCTTGAGCTTGGGCGAATAAACCATCACCTGGGAATAGACCATGCCGCCTACCCAGCAGGGCCCGATGGCGCCGGCGACGAAATCGCGGGCCGCCGGCGTTCCGTCCGCGCCCGGCGGCAGAAAGGCGGGGTCGATCCTTTCCAACAGGTGCTGGTTGCAGGCCTTTACCGCCGTCGGAAGTTCGAAATCGATCACATCGGCTCTATATGCGTGGTTCTGCGCCATGGCGGCGACCTCCGCCAGGTCGCCGTCCCAAAGCGCGGTGCGCACATCCACATTCTTATTGGCGGCGTAAGGCTGCATCTGCGCGGACGCCTGGGCCCGCCCATAGGCGCCGGGCCAGGTCATTACGGTCAGGATGGGGGCGGGGCGGGTCTGCAGATAAAGCATCCCGATCACGGCGATCAAAAGCAGGGCCAGCAGAAGCAGGGTGTAGCGACGCAACTTCATAAGTTCCGAGACTAGCGATGCGGAAAGAAAGGTACATAACCAAAGGACTGGCCCTTATAGAAGTTGGACATGGCGTCCTGGGACGGGCGGAAATGACAGGATTTAGCCGCCGGCCTGGTCTAAGCCCTTGCTTTTGCTCACGCGCGACCATAGAAGGCCGGTCCTGCGCCATGCGGCGAAGGCGGCTCAAGTTTGGCCGTTTGCGGGCAGTTGTAGCTCAGCTGGTTAGAGCGCCGGATTGTGGATCCGGAGG
>DATHLY010000063.1:0-8557 GCA_035487655.1 Rhizomicrobium sp.
CATCCAATATTTCACGTTGCGCATCAATTCTCACCAGCGCATTCCTGCGATGTCCACCGTTGAGAAGATGGAATTCTGGATCGCAAAAGCTATCTATTTCACGATTTTCGTCGCGATCCCCTTTGCGCTTTTGCCCCCAGGGCGCGTCGTGACGGGCTTTCTGATTTATGAAATCACTCTCGGTCTTTCGCTCGCGCTGGTATTCAGCATGGCGCACCAGGTTGAGAGCGTGGATTTTCCCTCACCGCAGGGCACACCGCCCACCATTGGCGAGGAATGGGGCGCCCACCAGATGCGCACGACCGCCAACTTCGCCAATTTTCATCACGGATGGAACTGGTTCAGCGGTGGCTTGAACCACCAGATCGAGCATCATCTTTTTCCGTCCATGAGCCATACCCACTATGTCGCCATTGGGCGGGTGGTCCGCAGGACGGCAGATGAATTCGGACTGCCCTATAATCATTTCGAGACCTACGGAGCAGCGTTGCACAGCCACTATCGTCTGCTGCGCCGGCTGGGTGCGCGGCCATCCCCTGCTGCCACGCTTGCCGTCTCGAAAATGTGACGGTTCAGAGTTCCTCGGAAATTTCCTACTGCTGCCCGTTCGCGTTCTCGGCGAAATTGTGCTGCATGGTGGGGCTGCGATTGAAAGCAAGCCGTGTATCCATCTGGCCCGGAGCGAAGCTGGCGCGATGGAAGCGGCCGGGCAGGGCCAATACCACATCGCCCGCTTGGCTGACCAACAGGCCCTTGCCTTCCATCTCATAGGCAATCTTGCCTTCGAGGATGAACCAGAATTCGTCATTGCCCATATGGAAATGGCCGCGGTTGGTGGCGGGCGGGATCGGTACCCCCATGCCGCGAATGATGGCGGCCTGATTGTCATGGTCGCCCATGAACAAACCGCCGCGAGAGCCGCCCTTGGGATATTTCGCCACCACATCCTTCATGAAATCCAGATAGGGTTTGTTGACCCCGCTATAGGTGTCCATGCCTCCTCCGACCGGTGCCGAAGGATAGCTGACCTTGACATAGTGCTGGCCGTTCTTGGGCGGCGGGGCTGCGCCAAACGCGCCGCGGCTCTCCACCGGATAGGAAGGTAGGGCGCCACCGCGCGTCACTTCAAAGCGCAGCGATGGCTCATTGCCAACTGTCTCCATGCTGTAGGGCACGCGCAGCGGCACTTGCACCAGAAAGCCTTTGTTGGCGATGAAAGGCTCCTGGCCTTTGATGGTGAAGCGGATCTGGCCGGCCCACACCACCCAGGCGGTGCGGTCGTCGCCATAGAATTGGGTGCGGGTCTTCTCGCCCGGCGCCATGGAGATCCATTTGGCGCTGTAGCGTTCGGTCTCGATCACATCCTCGGTCCAGTTGACCTGGCCTTTGTGTTTGGCCAACACCTCATCCAGGCGGGTGACCGCCTTGTTGACGCCGGTGTATTCCTGCGGCTTGTCCGGTTTGGGCGCCCAATCGAGATAGACCTTGCGATCGTCCTGGGCGAGCGCAGGAAGCGTCAGGACCGAAAGCGCGATGGCGGTGAGAAGTTTCTTATTCATGGGTCATCCTCCGCTTACTGCTTGCCGTCGGCGTCTTCGGCGAAATTGTGGAATAACAGGGGATTCACATTGAAGGACAGCCGCGTATCGGTCTGGCCATTGGCCCAGCTGGCGCGGTGGAAGCGGCCCGGTGGCACGAACACAACATCCCCGGCATTGGCGGTGAAGAGGCCGGCATCCTCGATCAGGTAATCGCACTTTCCTTCCAGAATGAACCAGAACTCGTCATGGCCGATATGGAAATGGCCGCGATTGGTCGGTGGCGGCGTGGGCACGCCCTTGCCGCGGATGATATTGGCCATGTTGGCTTCATCGGCCATGACCAGATGGTCCTTGGGGTTGGCTACCGGATCGGCGGCCACCACGTCCTTGAAGAAGTCGCGATAAGGCCGGTTCAGTTCATCATACTTGTCGGGCTGGGTCGGCGTGCTGACCTTCATGTAGTGATAGCCCGTCTTGTCGTTCGGCTTGGATTCGTCGCCCGGAAAAACCGGCAAGATGCCGGTATGAGTCACTTCAAAGCGCAGCGAGGGCTCGCTGCCGATTGTCTCCATGGAATAGCGCACGCGTTGCGGCACCTGGACCAGGAATCCCTTGGTCGCCACGAAAGGTTGCTGACCTTCGATGGTGAAACGAATCTGGCCGCCCCACACCACCCAGAAGACGCGATCATCGCCATAATATTGGACCGGTGTCTTGTCGCCGGGCGCGGCTTGGATCCATTTGACGTCATAGCGCGGGGTCAGGATGGCTTGCTCGCTCCACCGCGCCTGGCCCTTGTGCTTGGCCAGCACCGCCGGCAAACGGGTCACCGGCTTGTTCGTGCCGTAAGGCACCAGCTTGTCGGGCTTGGGTGACCAGGCATACCAGGCGTCACCCAGCGCCAGCGTCGGCAGGGTGACAGCTGCGGCGAGGACACAGCCCAGCACCAATTTGCCGCGAAGTTTGCGCATGCGATCCTCCCCGTGCCCGCCGATTTTTCGCCATCCGGCGACGCCCGAGAAACTCTCACTTTTGCGGAATGCTGTAAATGCGCGGAGAAACAAGCCGCCGCGATACTTGCGACCCGGATGCAAGATGTGCTGCGACGCAACAATGTCATGGTCAGCGTGCCGCGCCGTGAGCTACTTGACTTACAGGCACCCGCGCCCAAACGTCAGGACAAACTAGCCCGGGGGAGGGTTCCATGGCTGTCAAATTCCAACGCCGTCACTTCATGGTCGCGGCTGCCGCGACCTTGGCCACCAGCGGACTGCACACCACCACGCTGTGGGGCAAGACCATCACGCACAAGCCGCTGGATCCGGTGAACCCGGACATCCTGTACGGGACGACCAGTTCGATCTGGGGCGGAGCGGGGGTGGGCGCCAAGCAGACCCGCGACACGCCTTGGGCGATCAAGCGCGTCGCCGAGTTGGGCCTGCAGGGCATCGAATTCTATGGCGATGGCATCGAGCAGTATCGCGCCAATCCCAAGGAACTTGAAAAGCTGATGGACGCCGCCGGCATCACCTTCATTGGCGCTTCGAATGGCGAAAAAGGTCAGTCCACCAACTTCATCGATCCCGACCAGATCCCCAAGACCATGGCCGACCACATCGCCTTCTGCCGCGACTTCCTGCAGCCCCTGGGCAGCGATCATTGGAAGATCAACATGGGCGCCCGGCCCGTGGGCGGCCCCAGCGACGAACAGCTCAAGCGCCTGGCGAACACGCTGAACGAATTGGGAGCCAAGACCATCGCGATGGGCGTGCGGCTATCGCCCCATCCTCATATCTGGGGTCCGTTGGAGCGTGAAAAGGACATGCGCCGGGTGATGGAGCTCACTGATCCCAAATACGTCTATCTGACCGCTGACACCGGTCATCTGGTGCTGGGTGGCGGCGATCCCGCCCAGATCATCAGCGACTATTTCCCGCGCGTCACGGAGATTCATCTCAAGGACACCTATGCCAAATATCGCGGCAATACCGAGACCCCGACCCAGGAAATGCACGCCAAGGCGTCGGTCTATCACAATCTGGGCGGCGGCGGGGTCGATTTCGTGGCCGTGTTCGACGTTCTGCGCAAGAAGCATTTCAAGGGCTGGGCGATCTTCGACGTCGACGGCCCGCGCAAGGGCGATGACGGCTATGACGCGATCGGCGGCAACCGCGAACTGGCGGTCGACGACTATCTCTCCCACAACATCAACTATCTGCGCAATGTGCTGGGCGTGAAGCTGCCGCCGCACTCCACATAGACACTTCAAAGTCAGGAGAAACAGGCGCATGTCACGCCGCTCATATATTGTCCTCTGCGCCGGTTTTCTGCTGCTGGCGACGCCGGCACTGGCGGCAACTTACGAAGCCGAGCTAGATCCCACGCCATTCGACGCCACCAACCGCGCCGACGTTATCGAATCCATCGGCAATGTCACCGCCACCCTCGATGGCAACACGTTGACGGTGAAAGGGACTTTTTCCAACTTTACCTCGCCCGCCACCGGGGGCTCGTTCCGCATCGGCCTGGCCAAGGGTGTGCCCGGCGACGCCATCGGCTCCCTGACCGTCGAGCATGCCCGGCAAGGCTCTTTCTCGGGCTCGATCAAGCTCAACACCTCGCAATTGGCGGCGCTCAAACGCCAATCGCTCTATATCCGCATCGACAGTGAAAAGGCCCGCGATGGCAATGTGCAGGGCTGGCTGGAAGAATCAGGAAAAGATCATGTCTCGTAACGCGAAGTTCTTTGCCGGCGGCGCCGGCCTGGTCGCTTTAGGCGCCATTTATGCGCTGACGCCTTATGCAGCGGCGCAGACGCCCGGCATTTACAATTTGGAGCAGGCGACCAACGGCCACGGCGCCTATGTCGCCAGCTGCGCCGGCTGCCATCGCGCCAACCTGGCCGGCGGCGGCGACGCGCCCGCGCTGGGCGGCAATGGCTTCATGGCCTCCTTCGGCAACCGTTCGACCAAGGATCTGTACAACTTCATCGCCAAATCCATGCCTGTGGGCGCGCCCGGCAGCTTGAGCGAGGAGCAGTACACCAACATCACCGCCTATCTGTTGTACGCCAATGGCGCCAAGGCGGGGTCCGCGCTTTTCAGCAAGGATACCGACGTGAAGGTATCCTCCGTCGCCGATGGCAAGGTGCTTGCCGAGGCGATCGCGCCACCGAGCGTGGGCAAGATGGCGGCGGCGGAGGCGCGTGCGCG
The DNA here is from genome assembly GCA_035487655.1 of Rhizomicrobium sp. Taxonomy (GTDB): domain Bacteria; phylum Pseudomonadota; class Alphaproteobacteria; order Micropepsales; family Micropepsaceae; genus Rhizomicrobium. The sequence goes on from DATHLY010000063.1 coordinate 4,754, forward strand.
TGCCGAAGCGCCGCCGGCGCCGCATGGTCTCACCGTTAAGGGCACGGTGAAGAATTATGTCGACGTCACCGACGACATGCTGCTGCATCCGGCGGACGGCGAATGGCTGATGTACCGCCGCAATTATCAGGGCTGGAGCTTCTCGCCCCTCAAGCAGATCACGCCGGAAAATGTCAAGAACCTCACCCTGAAATGGGCCTGGAACATGAATGAGGGCGGCGCCAGCCAGGTGACGCCCATTGTCCATGCCGGTGTGATGTTCCTATCCAACACCTCCAATACCGTGCAGGCGCTCGACGCGCGCTCCGGCGAGTTGATCTGGGAAAACCGCATCGGTCCGGTGTCCAGGATCGCTTATGGCGGCACCCGCAGCCTCGCCGTCTATCACGACAAGGTTTATGTCGCGACCACAGACGCTATGATCCACGCGCTGGACGCGCGCACCGGCAAGATTGTATGGGAACAGACACTGGGCAATCCCAACAATTCCAACACCGGCGGCGTGATGGTGATGCGCGGCAAGGTGCTGACGGGCCTCACCGGCTGCGACAACTATTCGGAGAACAATTGCTACATATCGGCTTTTGATGCCGACAGCGGAAAGCCGGCCTGGCGGTTCCACACCACCGCGCTGGAAGGCGAACCGGGGGGTGACACCTGGAACGGTTTGCCCAACCTCCTGCGCGGTGGCGCCGACACCTGGATCGCCGGGACCTACGATCCCGAGCTCAACACGACCTATTGGGGCGTGGCCCAGACCAAGCCCTGGTTCCGCGCCAGCCGCAAAACCGGAAACGCTTCCACACTCTATTCGTCATCCACGCTGGCGCTGGATCCCGACACCGGCAAGCTGAAATGGTATTTCCAGCATGCCCCCGGTGAATCGCTGGACCTCGACGAAGTTTTCGAGCGCGTGCTGATCAATCATGGCGACCAGAAGACGGTCATGACCATCGGCAAGCCGGGCATTCTGTGGAAGCTGGACCGCGTCACCGGAAAGTTCATCGCCGCCAAGGAAACCATTTTCCAGAACGTCTTCTCCAAGATCGACCAGAAGACGGGTGCGGTGACCTATCGCCAGGACATCTTCAACCAGAAGACCAATGAGTGGTACTCCTCCTGTCCCGGTCCGGAAGGCGGCCATGATTGGCAGGCCACCAGCTATTACCAACCCGACGACCTCTTGATCATTCCGCTCAGCCAGAGCTGTGTGATGATCGAGGGACATGACGTGGAGATGAAGCTGGGCGGCGGCGGCACGGCGGCGTCGCAGAAATTCTTTTTCATGCCGGGCACACACCAGAACATGGGCAAGCTGGCCGCCTATCGCACCAGCGACATGAAGGAAGTCTGGTCATGGCAGCAGCGTTCGCCCTTCCTGACCGCGGTGCTGTCCACCGCCGGCGGTGTGGCCTTTGTCGGGGACTTCGACCGCGGCCTCAAGGCGGTCGACGCCAGGACCGGCAAGATCGTGTGGCAGACCAGGCTGGGCAACACGGTGCAGGGCTATCCGGTCAGCTTCAGCCTGGACGGCAAGCAATATATCGCGGTGGCGTCCGGGCTTGGCGGTGGCAGCCCACAGCAGAAGCCCACCATGCTGCTCGACGAGGTCCGCCGGCCTTCCACCGGCCATGTGCTCTATGTCTTCGGCCTGCCGGACTGATCCGGCTTGGTTAACCACCTTGGCGCTGTGACCTGGCGGGGCGTCCACTCCGGGACTAAACTTGCGCTGACCCACCTGTGGGGCTTGCGTGCGCCTCATTGTTTCATGGAGCGGAGCCGTCGCATTCCTGTTGCTTTTGGCGCCCGCGATGGCCCAGACGCAAAAAGTGCAATGCGTGGTCGGACCCGATGCCGTCAAGCCCAGGATGGAGACCCATGCGCTGGCTCCTTATCCGGTGGGTTCGGTCGGTAACAACGAGCAAGGCACCGTCCTGTTGGAGATCCGCATCGCGGCGGATGGCCAACCGACCACTGTGAGGGTGAAGACGTCTTCCGGCTTCCCAGACCTGGATGAAACGACCCGCGCCTGGGTGCAGGATCATTGGAAGTGGCAACCGCTCAAGGAGAACTGCATCGCCAACATTTTTGTGAACTATCGGTGGAACTTAATCCACCAATTGTCTCCCGCTCCGTGATGCGGGTTGATGCGGGGCGAGCGGACCCGGCGCCTACTTCGTTTCCACCGGCATGTGCAGGGTCATCATGATCAGACCATGCACCTCGGTGTATTGGTGCGGCGTATTGGCCGGGACCAGGATGTAATCGCCCTTGGATATTTTAAGGCCGCTGCCGCCTTCAATGGCCGTTCCACCTTGCGTCATGGCGCCGGGCGCTGCGGGTTTGGCGCCGACCAGCTTGCCGCCGGTCACCAGCGTGCAGCTGCCTTCGATCACCTCGATCAGCTCGGCATGAGTGGGATGGACGCTGGGCGGGGTGGTGTCGGTGCGATACTCCAGCTGAAACGGATAGCCCTCGTCATTCACCACCAACTCGACGGTATTGCCGCTCTTATGCTCGGCCTTGGCCTTTGCCACCAGGCTCTGCACGTCGGCGGAAGACGCGAACAACTTGGTCGGCGGCGGTGATGCCGTTTGGGCAAGCGCGGGCAGGGGGATCAGAAGGGCGGCGGCGAGCAGGGCGCGTTTCATGTTTCCTCCTAATGGCAGAGGGGCCAGTCCCGTGACCGGCCCTTGAACTCTAAATGTGAACTCTATTGCTTGGCTCCCGAGTCGGGGTCGAAATTGTGCATGCCTTCCGGCCTGGGATTGATGGCGATGCGGGTGGACATGCCGTTGCCCGCCCAGCTGGCACGGTGCCAGCGTCCTTGCGGGGCAAGCACGACGTCACCGACATTGGCGGTAAACACCTTCATGCCTTCCATCTTATAGTCGATCGTGCCCTCGGCGATCACCCAGAACTCGTTATAGTCGATATGGAAGTGACCCTTGTTGCTGTCGGGCGGGGTGGGTACGCCGTGGCCGCGGATCACATTCATGAAATTGGTGGTGTCCGAGACAAACGCGTTGTCGCCCCCCTTGGGCGGCCGCTTCACGAAGTCGCCCCAGAAATCCAGGTGTGACTTGTTCTTGTCGGTATAGGGATCGGGCGGCGTGCGATAGCTGGCCAGGACATAAGTTTTATCCTTGGCGGTTGGCGCGGCACCGGTATCGCCCCGCGTGGCGGGATAAAGCGGCGTGCGATTGGCGCGAACCACTTCAAAGCGCACGCTCGGCTCGTCGCCGACTGTCTCCATCCAATAGATGTTGCGGTAGGGCACCTGCACCAGGAATCCCTTGCTGGCCACGAAGGGCTCCTGACCTTGGATATGGAAGCGGACCTGGCCTGAGGCGATGTACCAGAAGATGCGATCATCGGCCCAGAATTGCGGTTTCGTCTTTTGGCTAGGCCCCATGGAGACGTAGTCGGCGTGATAGTCCTGGTCGCGCACGATGGGCTGCACCCAGTCGGCATTGCCCTTGTGGGCGGCCATGATCTCGTTCAGCCGCCAGATCGGCCTGTTGGGCGCTTTCCAGGGCGTTGCCGGCACCGGCTTTGGCGACCAGCTGAACCAGATTTTCGCGTCGTCCTGCGCCGTCGCCGAACCCACGCCCCAGAGCGCACCCGAGAGAAGCGCTGCCATTGCCAACGCAATCGTGCGAGATTTCATCAGCATTCCTCCCCAAACCTCTGTTTTGCTTGATGAAAGAATGTCCCAGTTTGACCCGCGATACAACCGGCGAAACGGAGCGCGCGGACTGGGCCAATATGGTGTAGTATCTCTTGGAAACTTTTCTTCCGGAG